>NZ_JADEXR010000155.1 GCF_015206995.1 aff. Roholtiella sp. LEGE 12411
CCAATGCCCCATGCCCCATGCCCCAATCCAATTACTATTTAGTCATTTGGTAAGGTATTGCGTTAAAATAAGCGATCGCTATCCTAGTAAGTAATGCCCGGAAATTCCCGGAGGTGTGATTGACCAAGTTTATTTTGAAAATTCTGTGGTTAGACGAAAACGTCGCCTTAGCAGTCGATCAAGTAGTGGGCAAAGGCACAAGTCCTTTGACTAAATACTTTTTCTGGCCAAGAAATGATGCCTGGGAAGAGTTAAAGAAGGAACTCGAATCCAAACACTGGATTAGTGACCTAGATCGCGTCGAGTTGCTCAATAAAGCGACAGAAGTGATTAACTACTGGCAAGAAGAAGGCAGAAACCGCCCGATGGCCGAAGCTCAGTTGAAATTTCCGGAAGTTGCCTTTACAGGTAGCGCGTAATATTACGCAATTAGCTCCCCTGCTGTTCTACAAGCTGCCACAGTTTGATAGTCTTGTCCCTGCTGCCACTTGCAATTAGTTGTGCAACAGGGCTAACAGCAACGGCAGACACTGAATCTGTATGACCACAGAGAGTAGCAATTTCTTCTGATGTGCTTACTCTCCAAAGTTTGACTGTTTTATCCCAACTGGCACTAATCAGCGTTTCGCCATCGGCAGTGAAAGCTAATGCTACCACCGACCAGGAATGGGCTGAAAATGTGTTCATTAGCTGACCAGTGTTCACTTCCCACAATTTAATAGTGTTATCATCACTACCCGTCGCCAAAATTTTCCCATCGGGACTAAAGGCGACTGTCAAAACTGCCCATGCATGACCTGAAAGGGTGCTTAACAAGCCACCGCATGGGTGGTTTTGAAATTTCTCCTCAAACCCTTCAAATGCTCTCAACTGCCACAAGCGGATCGTTCTGTCACAACTAGCGCTAGCTAAAAGTTTTCCTTGGGGACTAAATGCTACGGAATTTACCTGTAATTGGTGTCCAGTCAGGGTGCAAATTTCTCTACCAGTGTTTACATCCCATAGTTTGACTGTCTTATCCCAACTACCACTAGCTAGAATTTGCCCATCAGGACTGAAAACAACTGATTTCACAGCGCGTGAGTGTCCTAATAGAGTGCAGATTTCCTTTAATGTGTTGATGTCCCACAATTTGATCGTTTTATCATCGCTAGCAGTTGCCAGAATTTTTCCATCAGGACTGAAAGCAACTGATTTTACGGCTTGAGAATGTCTTGATAAACTAGCTAGGATTTCTTTAGTATTTAAATCCCACAATCTAATATTTTTGTCATTATCTCCACTAGCTATAATATTACCGTCGGGACTGATGGCAAGGGCATTCACACTACTCAATGCACCAGAATAGACAGTCAGAGTAGATAAGCACTGCCAAGAAGATTTTCGATTTTCGATTTTCGATGTTTTATTTTTATATTTATATTCGATTCCCATCGCTTGCATAACTTCATCAGCAGATTGAAAGCGGCGGTTAACAGCATTTTGCAACAGTTTATCGAGGATTTGCGCTAAGCGTAGATGCTTTACATCTTGTTGCCAAACATTGCTTGCCCCAGTGGTAAGATATTGTCTCCAAACCCAAGTATTATTAGCAATATCAAATAAGTCAAAGGGAGGAATCTGGGTAAGTAGGTAAATGCAAGTTACGCCCAGACTATAAAGATCACTGGCAAAAACAGTTTTTCCCCTAGCTTGTTCTGGTGCAGTATATTCTGGACTACCAATACTGATTTCATCTGTTAACTGCTCAGTTCCTGTGACGATTTTCGCAGTACCAAAATCGACTATGACTAGTCCACCTTTCAAAGATGAGCCACGGATGATATTTTGGGGTTTAATATCACGGTGGATAATATTGCGATCGCTAATAAACTGCAAAACTGGCAATAAATCTTCTAACAGTTGCCAAATCTGAGTTTCATTAAAAGCACCTTCCTCTTCAACCACCTGAGCTAAATTAGTGCCTGCAATAAATTCTTGCACTAAATAAAAATGCCCATTCTGCTGAAAATAAGCGAGCATTGCGGGAATTTGCGGGTGATTTCCTAATTCTTCTAGTTGTTGCGCCTTTTGCTGAAAAGTTTTAAATGTTTCGGATTCCGGCGATGATTCTTGAACAACGCAAGGAACTGGTGGAAACTCACCTTCATCTACAGCGAGGAAGGTTTTACAGAATCCCCCTTTACCAATCTGCTTGAGTAAACGATAACGTTCTTGTAAAAGCAAAGTTTCTCCGCCAGAGTTACACACCAGCCAGGGCGAATAAAATTCGCAGCTACACAAACAAAGTCCGCCGCCGCGGACTAAGGAAAAATTGAGGTTTTGAAACCCACGGAGGTGGGTAAAGCCTCGTATAGACGCGGTTTATAACCACCCTTTTAACGTTAACTTGACTTATCCTCTGGAAAATTCACAACTATCGGTGGATAACCGTTTTCTGTGGTTGGTTGTGCTTTGGTAACTACTGGTTGCGGATGCAAAGGTGTTGATGTCAATTCACTTTTACCTGTTTGATTCCATAAAATCATCGATAGTAGCCCATCCACTAAGCCATTATTGCTAGCGTTACCGCTAACTAAGACATCTGGAATCAAACGGACATTGCGATCGCCTATAATCTGCATTAGTTGCATTGCTGTATAATCATGTGAACCCAAGGCTTCCACACCAGCTTGGTAAGTTTCGGCTTTGGCGTTACCTGTAGCACGAATACCTTCAGCCTCCGCAATCGCCCGGAGTTTTGTCCCCTCAGCTTCACCGTTCGCCTGCTTAATTTGGGCTTGGGCTTTCAAATCGGCAATCTGCACACTCTGCTCTGATTGCACCATTTCTTCTTGGATATCAGCCAGTGCTGTTTCCCGGACAAGTTGTTGTCGTTGGGTTTGCGCCATCTGCTGAACTTCGTAAGTTTTGCGTTTTTCCTCAGCAATTTTACGCTCGGTTAATGTGTGCATTAATTCATCTGGCGGGGTAATCAAACCAATTAACGAATCCACCGCTTGCACATCATAAGCACGCAAGGCAGATTTAACGTATTCGGAGGCTTCAACTTGGCGATCGCTTCGCGCAGTCAAGAAATCCAAGATAGTATACTCTTGAGCTGAGTTGCGGAAATAATTCCCCACAATTGGACGCAAAACCTGATCGATGACGTTTTGCATCGAACCTAAGCGGGAAATCACTTTCGGCGCATCTGAAGCACCAATGTGGATAATTTGGAATATCTCTAAATCAAAGCTGAAACCATCGAATGAGAGCAGTTTCAGCGCCTGCAAGTTAGTATCATAACCGTGTTTCCCGGTAATCCTTTCAGTGAAGTTTAAGACAATATTTGTTGTCGGTACTAGCTCAATTTTCATCACCTTAGTATTGAGCGGGTGTTTCCCAGGATACAACGGCTCAACCCAAACACCCTTATGTCCTTGGTTGACCAAATTCCCGTGGGTGAAAGCTGCTCCGCTCACATCTTCGTGTTCTTTGCCTACGAAAGAAATCACCACACCCACATAACCGATAGGGATTTCAGTCATCGGGACTTGTTCAATATTGACTAACCAAGGGTTTAAGTTCCAAGAACCCGATAATAATACCTGTTCTTGTAAACCCCGTTGTCCGCCAGCATCGATAAATTTCTGACCATTTTGAAAATTATCATGCCCGTTAATGACGCGTCCAGCGATTTCACCTGCTGCAATCGGTGAACCATCCAAAGTAGTAACAATACCAACTTTCTCTGCTGCTATTTCATAAATGTGCAATTGTTGTGGACTCATGTCATGACTACTAGCATTTGCTGCTGTAATCACTTTAAATAGTGCAGTGTTGATGCGGTAAGTACCTGCGGTAATAAAACTCATTTGCCGACCTTTTTCGCCACCTTGGGTGAGGAATTTCCGAGCATCTTGGAAGTTGTCACAATCGACGATTTTACCCAGAATCCGCTCTGGTGGGTTTGATTTGCCGTCTGCTGCGACAATCAAGGCGATTTCCCCTTGGGGAATGACAATTACCGACTCTTTCTTGACAGAATACTGCCAAGGCCAATAGCCCCAGTGCCAACCAGGAGCTAAAGTATCTGCCTGTAACCCAGCTTCACCGTTGAGAGCAATCAAACTGCCGGCGGGGAGTCCACGCCCTGAAAGGGTAAATTTCCTCACCACAATGCCGACTTCACGTTCTCCAATAACCACGAGTCCGCCAAAGAATAGGGGGATGAATATGACGAAACCGCCTACAAGTATGATGGGAACCAGTGCAACAGGATCAATTCCAGCAGCTTGATATTGAGTCCTGCTAATTTGTAACTGAGCAATATTTGGTTTAGTCTGATTTAGCTGGGCTGATGCCGAAGTAATTTCTTTTGTAGTAGTTGTTTTTACAGGAGTAGCATTGGCAGAATGAATACCACCAGTGTTTGTGATTCGCGTAGCATCTCGTAGAGAAGACGTTGGCACTGCGATCGCTAATGCTGCTACAGCAGATGCTGCAAAACAAACTATTTTATTTTGTTTACGTGTACCAAGGGAAGATGAAAAACTTTTCATAATTTGTGCCCATTTGGACAACTAATTAGTTAAGTTAACACTTCACCACAGTTCACCTCGATTTCTTAAACTTGGCGTAATTGTTCTAAAAAAATTAATAAATAAATATTTTATTAGGTTGGGTATTACCCAACCTAAAAGGCGAAATAGAGAGTCCAATTAGACCAAACCACCGGCAGCTTGAAACCGAGCGCGAGCACGTTTAAAGGCTTGGGTTGCCTGAATTTGTGCTTGGCGATCATCTGCTGTCACTTGATTAAAACGGGCTTCTGCTTGGTTGTAAGCAGCACGGGCTTCTTCAAGGTTAATTTTGTCGCCACGTTCAGCGCCGTTAACCAGAATGGTGACTTCATTTTCTTCGATTTCGGCAAAGCCACCCAAAAGGGCGATCGCTTGCCAATTCTGATTTTTAGCGGCGCGTACTCGCATCACACCCGTATCCAGGGCGGTCAAAAGTGGTGCGTGTCCAGTTAAAATACCTAGCTGACCAGTTGTGCTGGGCAAAACTACTTCTTCAGCAGCAGCATCCCACACTGTTTTATCTGGGGAAATTACACGGACGGTTAATGTCATAAGTTCTCAAGGGTCGAGGGTCAAGGGTCAAGGGTCAAGGGTCAAGGGTCAAGGGTCTATTTTTGGACTTTGGACTTTGGACTCTTGACTCTTGACTTTGGGCTAATTTTTAGCCTCTGATTTTTTCGGCTTTAGCGATCGCTTCGTTAATATCGCCTACCAAGTAAAAAGCCTGCTCTGGCAGAGCATCTAATTCACCAGATAGAATCTTCTGGAACCCTTTGATAGTATCTTCCAACTTCACATACTTACCAGGAGAGCCAGTAAACACTTCTGCGACAAAGAACGGCTGAGACAAGAAGCGCTCAACCTTCCGTGCCCGCGCTACGATCAGACGGTCTTCTTCAGACAATTCATCTAGACCCAGGATGGCGATAATGTCTTGGAGTTCTTTATAACGTTGCAGAGTTGACTGTACGGCCCGGGCAGTATTGTAGTGTTCATCACCAACAATGCTGGGCTGTAACATCGTGGAAGTTGAACCTAGAGGATCCACCGCTGGATAAATTCCCTTAGATGCCAAACCGCGAGACAACACTGTAGTTCCGTCCAAGTGAGCGAAGGTAGTAGCAGGTGCGGGGTCGGTGAGGTCGTCCGCAGGTACGTACACTGCCTGAATGGAGGTAATCGAACCCTCTGTGGTCGATGTAATCCGCTCTTGCAGTTCACCTACGTCAGTTCCCAGTGTCGGCTGGTATCCTACCGCTGAGGGCATCCGACCTAGCAACGCAGACACTTCCGAGCCTGCTTGTACGAACCGGAAAATGTTGTCAATAAACAACAGCACATCTTGCTTGTTAACATCGCGGAAGTACTCTGCTACTGTCAATCCAGAAAGACCAACCCGCATTCTAGCTCCGGGTGGCTCGTTCATCTGACCGTAGACTAGAGCAATCTTTGACTCATTGAGGTTGTCTTTGTTGATAACCCCAGATTCCATCATTTCGTTGTAGAGGTCATTGCCTTCGCGGGTGCGTTCACCCACGCCAGCAAATACAGATACTCCACCGTGCTGAGTAGCGATGTTGTTAATTAACTCCATCATGATCACGGTTTTACCGACACCAGCACCGCCGAACAGACCAATCTTACCGCCGCGTCGATAGGGAGTCAGGAGGTCAACAACTTTAATCCCAGTCTCGAACACGGAAGGTTTGGTTTCCAGTTCAGTGAATTTGGGAGCAGAACGGTGGATGGGTAAGGTAGCCTCAGCATTTACAGGCCCCTGATTATCTACGGGTTCGCCAAGGACGTTGAAAATCCGTCCCAAGGTGGCTTTCCCAACTGGTACGCTGATGGGAGCACCAGTATCGACCACTTCCAGACCACGCACTAAGCCATCGGTGGAGCTCATAGCAACAGCCCGCACCTGGTTGTCGCCCAGCAGTTGCTGTACTTCAACGGTCAGGTTGATTTCCTGTGCAGCTTCGTTAGTGCCTTTGATGGTCAAAGCGTTGTAGATTTGCGGCAATTTCCCGCCGGGAAATTTAACGTCTACAACTGGACCAATGATTTGGGTAATGTAACCAATGTTTGTTTTTTCTGCGGTTGTGACCATGCTGCGCCTAATGATTGAAGCTATATTTCAGATAAGGTCGTAGAAGACATAATGATTAAGCAATGTCATCTTTCACTCTAGCACCGGAGGGGGACATAACTCCCTTAGTAATTCCTTAAAAAAGAGCTTGTCTGCTTCGGCTGTAACCCTCATCCTGAACAGCTTAGCCTGCTGACCTGCTAGTTTGGGTTAAATGTTTAAATATTAGGTTCAATTTTCAACCGCCTGGGGGAGGCTTTAAGCAGAAAACAAGGGTGTTGAGCGATCGCTCAACACCCTTGTTTTAAAATGGTCAGGGTTTTTAGCCCACACTATCCCTCTGGGAGCATCCACTTTTGGCAGAAAGACTCAAATTGCAAGCAACCCATTGAGATAAGCACAACGAACAGAAAGAATTTGGTTGACACTTTCAACATTCCACTGTGCGCCGGAGATTTTAATTTGAGGTGATACCAATCTAAAATTTCCAAACGTTCAAATTTTTCAGTTCCAAACTCTTTAACTAAATTCCAAACTCCATCATGACCATCTCCCAAGCAAACAAGTGGATTTACTAAACATTGGCTATTGACATAATCAACTAATGATTGATTGTCATCAAAAAATGCACCATAGTAAATTCCTTGCAATCTAACAGTTTTATAGTCTCGCCAGTGACAGCCTGCTTTGGGTTTACCTCTGAGTCGGACTTTTCCACCATCCACACTTACTTCTGAAACTGCTTGCAATGCTAGCGGTAGTTGAAAATCTTGTGACAACACTAGTTTTTGTTGCGTTGAGTGACCAACTTTCACTCCAGGTCTTTATACTCTGCACAATATTCATCTATGGTGGCAACCGTTGGGTGAGCATCTGTTGCCAAATGTTTCAAGATTTGTAATTCTACATCCATTGCCCTATTTACCTTTCAGGGTTTTCTTTTTTTATTCTTTTATTCAGAATACCCGGAAAGTGACAGAAGAGGGTTATAGCGGTTCCCACTCAAATGCCATACAACATTATATCGCCAGGTGTATCCATCCCTACGGATACACCTCACGCAAACGACAATGGTTGTAGTGTAAATACGGAATATTTTTTTAGCAAAGCTTATTAGGCTACTTGACATGAGGTGTAAATACTGGGAAACTTGTATAAAGATGAAGAAAAAATAAACGTTTTATAACTAAAACATAACCTTTGACAGTTTTGTCATTAGGGTCTTCGTCAAGGTTATTAATACACCTCTATATTCAGAGGATGTGTTTGGAAGTTTCAGATGTTTTACCTGTTTTGTTCCTCCGTAAAAAGAGGATAGTTTTGACTACGAATTTCGCAAACCTTTAATCGATGAAAGCCACTATATTACAGAGGTTTATTTTCCATGAGCAAGTGGTTAAAAACTTGCTCATGCAAGTATTACATCTTTTCTAAGCTCGACTTTATCCATTTTTTGCCAACGCGAACGCTATCGCTAAAACCTTTGTGTGACGGTAGTTTTACTTTTTTAAGTTTATCCATAATCTGTGACGTGGAAAAAGTATTTGCCAAAAAGTCAGAGTTTTTGCCGAATAAAGAAAGCCAAGTTTTTGATTTTGGATAAAGTCGAGCTAAGAGGTTGTTTGAAAAGTCTAATTTATGACTAGCCCTGGCGACTTGCTACAAGTCGGGGAACCCACCCAACACAGTGGCTTGGCTACACAGACAAAACCTGGATTAAAGTCCTTGATTTTTCGTTAGTCCACGGAGGTGGACTTGGTTTGTGTAGTAGCGAATTTTATTCGCCTAATACTTTTCAAACATCCTCTAAGAGAGATTTAGGATCTTATAAAATGCTTAGTTGATCACCAAATAGTTTTCACACATCCTTTTACGTTTACCCAAGCTCAGAAAATAAGAATGTTGTTCAGGTATTCTTGGTGGGATAGTCTTCCTTTTGCTATGACAATTTTTCAGTTAGTGCTAAATATCTACTTAGCGTTAACCTGGGAATCGCGCATTTTTTTAGATAATTTTCTGTTTTATCCGCTTTGTCTGTTTATGTTTTGGTACAACGCTCTAGTTGCTACTCATAATTTTGTTCATACACCTTGGTTTAATTCAAAACTACTGAATAATTTATATGCGGTAGTAAACTCTACTAATCTGAGTTCTCCTGTAACGCATTACCGTCATATTCATTTCAATCATCATCGTTATGGCAACGATAGGCAAGATGCACAAGGTCAAACTCAAGATCATTCTTCTACCTTCGCCTATGGTAAAAATGGTCAAAATGAAAATGTCATAACTTACTGTGCTCTAGCAATTTTTCGGGATGATATGACTGACTCATTTCATCAAGCGAAAAAACACGGGGAAAGTGTTCAACTGTACTTAGAGTCTGGTGCTTGTATCTTAGCAATTATTGGATACTTGCTGATTTCATGGAAGTTCTTTTTATTTTTTGCGCTTCCCATATTTTATTTGGGTTGGTTTATAACGTATTTAGCGAATTATTATGAACACTTTGGCGCGATACCCGAAAATTATTATGCCAACTCAACCAGCCATTATGGTCGCATCTACAATCTATTTTTCTGTAATGAAGGTTATCACCAAGAACATCATCTGCGACCAAATGTTCATTGGAGCCAAAGACCTAAAATCTATCAAAATCTACGTGATGAACTAGACAATGTTGCTAGAGTGATATTGAAATTTCCACCTCCGCTAGGCTTCCTAAATCACATCGGCAAGATTGAGACTTCAACTCGATAAACTGTGCAGCACTGATAAAAATTCTTAAGAAGAATAGTTCTGTTTTTCTAATTTTTTAACATCAAGTATCTCAATATTATGGCATGGATACATATTCTGATTGCAGGTCTTTTGGAAACAACATGGGCAGTCACTTTAAAGTGGAGTAACGGATTTACAAACTTTCTACCAACCGCAGCAACTACTGTTGTTACAATCCTAAGTTTTTACTTCTTATCACAGGCACTAAAAACACTTCCAGTTGGAACAACTTATGCAGTACTAGCTGGTATTGGAGCTATCGGTACTGTGATTGCAGATATTGTCTTTTTTGGTGAGAGCTACGGACTACTTCGCTCTTTTTGTGTTGGTTTGATTGTTCTTGGTGTTATTGGTTTAAGGATACTTTAAAATGCTTTTAGTGAAAACACAGATTGGTTCTAGCAAGGTGCATGGTATTGGATTGTTTGCCGATCAATTTATTCCCGAAGGTACGGTAACATGGCAATATCATCCCGATTTTGACTCTGCTTATTCTGAGAGTGATATATTAAAAATGCCTGCTGCCGCTAGAGAAATGTTTTGGAAGTATGCTTACTACGACAAAGAATTAGGGCTGTATATTCTCTGTTCTGATGACCAAAGGTTTATCAATCATGAGCCAAATTTTCCTAACATTATCTCTACTCCCCGACAAGATGTGACAGCACGCGACATCTTACCAGGAGAAGAACTGCTATGCGATTACAACTGCTATGACGATACATATTTTATGCGAGTTGGTATGCCGCACCTGGCTAAAACAACTCTAGTTTTTAATCAAGTAATGCAGCAAACTGCTCCCATTTATTAAGAATCACATATCTCTGCATGAATTTATGAAGGCAGTTTCAATCTCCCCCGCTCCCCTGCTCTATTCCTTGACTACCTTGACTCACAACTGAGGCAGATGTACAATACTTAACGAATAGAAGGGGAGTAGCTACTGGCTAAAAATTTAAAAGCCAGTGCATCTGAATCAACATACTGGCGTTAAGCCTGGTTCAGGTGGCAAATAATTAATATTTGAAAGCGAGACCTTCACTAAGTTCACACCAAAAAGTGTGCGCTTGGTGAGGTCTTTTGGCTCTCGTCAAGCTCACATCGGTAAACGATTCTTTAGGAGCTTGATAGAGTGTTAACAGCTTTTACCGCAGGTTTGTTACTAATTACAGTTTCAGAGCTAGGTGATAAAACATTTTTTATCGCTGTGATTTTGGCAATGCATCACTCACGGCGGTTGGTATTCATAGGAGTGACAGCCGCTTTAGCCGCGATGACAATACTCTCGGTGCTATTGGGACAAACAGCGTCTTTATTGCCAAAAGTTTATATTCACTATGCCGAAATAGTTTTGTTTATTGCCTTCGGTATCAAGTTGTTATACGAAGCCCTAAAGATGACTGCTACTTGTGATCAAGAAGTTGTAGAAGAGGCAAAAGCAGCGGTGGAACAGGCAGATTTGCAGCTACCAAAGGGAAAAACCCCGTTAGCAATTTTAACAGAAGCCTTCGTATTAACATTTATGGCCGAGTGGGGCGATCGCACACAAATTGCTACCATTGCCCTAGCCGCCGGAAACAACCCAATCGGGGTAACGATGGGTGCAATTTTAGGTCATGCTATTTGTGCTGCGATCGCTGTTATCGGTGGCAAAATGATTGCTGGTCGTATTTCTGAACGTCAACTCACTTTTATTGGCGGATGCCTATTTCTCATCTTTGGTGTCATTGCTGCCATTGAAGGAGCGTGAGGAAGAAGAGGGGGAGAGGGGAGAAAGGGAGAGAGGGGAAAGAACAATTCAAAATTATTCCCCCACTCCCCCTACTTAGGCGTATCAGGTAAGGGCACAGGAGATACAGCAGGAGCCGGAGAGGCAGATGCTGTCTTGTTGATTTCATCTTTGTACTGAGCAGGTGCTAGAGCCAAGGCAGTGTCAAACAAGGGTTTTGCTTCTGCGACTTTGCCCTGTTCTTTCAGAAGCATTGCCTTTGCCAAAACAGGGCGAAAATCCTTGGGATCTTGATCAATTGCCTGATCGTATACAGAGGTAGCTTGTGCATAATTCTTCTGGGAGGCATGAATAGTCCCCAATAGTACTCGTACTGCGATCGCATCCACACTTCCAGGTTGAATTTTATTAGCCTGGGCTGCATTAGAGAGAGTATCTTGCAGCAAACCAATGGCTGCTTCCGGGCGTTGTTGATTTAACAACAGAGCTACCATTCCTCGCAAAGCATTCAGATCACCCGGTTTTGTTGCCAAAATCGAGCGATAAGCTTGAGCTGCTCCTTCCTTATCGCCAATTTGCTGTTTTGCTTGAGCCAGCAGTACTGTATACTCTGACTGTTCTGGATTCAGCTTTGCTAACTTTTCTAAAGGTTCAATTACCGCTTGAATATCAGACGGCTTAACCTCTCCTTTTGCTTTTTGACTCAACAATGCTAACCGTGCTTGTAACAAACCTTTGAGCGCAGTTTGATTTTCTGGTTCCCGTTGCAAAACCAGTTCATAACCCCGTACTTGGTCTTCTAATTGTGATTTTTGGTCAGAGGAAGGTAAGCTGCCTCTAGTACTAGAAGTATTTTGGTTTGAGGGTGGCGTATTATTAAATGCTCCAATTATGGGAACTACGGAAACACCCACAAAAGCAATAACTGCCAAAACCAAAACGACCTTCACTATCCAGCGATTGCGCGGTTGAGACACAAGTTTGTCTTTCTCCTGAACTCTAATGACATTATCATTTACACAAATCGTAAAGTTAAAAATTTCCAAAACTTTGCGGAATACCGTCAATTGCCTGTGAATTTTATAACAAATAACTATCCACACTGCTAAAGTAAGTGATGACTTTAGGAGGAGCCGCCAGAATTGTAGCTATGATATGCTTCCAAAACCAGTGTAAAGGCGCTAAACGACACATTTAGTATATAAATGAAGAATTTGGCGTCTTTAGAATTGTATATAGCGCTCTAGTGTTACCTTGTTGAAAGAAAATATACTTTCACCTGCCGCACCAACGCTCTTTCCAGTTGCCTTAGTAAAATCCCACAATGGGATGTGTCTCCGCCGCAAGGAGTTTTTATGAATTCCGACCTGATGCCGTCGCCTGAATCTTCTAATTCTTCTGCCTCTAACCAGGGCCCAACTAATATAGAACCAGCCGCTAATGTTAATACTGTACCAGTCAAAGTCCCTAAGCTAGAGAATTCGTCCGTTAACTCTAGTGAGATTGCTTCAAACGATTACTTAGCCAATCGCCAGCAACCGATTCCACCTCCCAGTGAACCGATGCAGTACCGAGCGATCGGGTTAGTTCGTGGTCGCTACCATGCTAGCAGCGACCAATTCACTCAAGGTACACTGCTGACCACAGATGATGTAGAACTCAACGCCGTCCTTTTAGGTCGGATTATGAGCTTAGTCAAGAATCACCTAGATTTAGAAAAGGAACATCTGTGGGTGGTTTATCCGCGCACAAGACAAGAAAATGACACCTTACACCTTCAAATTGTTGGAGTTTGGGAGCCAGAAAATCTCGCTAAACAGCCAACAGAAGAAGATGAGTATTCGGAGTCACAAAAGTTAGAGACGCCCGATGATGGTTTATCCGATAATGACGAAACTATAAGTGTTCAGACCCCATCATCAGAAATTGCAGATGGTGGTTTTTCTGTTCGTGGCGAAGTAGTTTACCAGTCTTTTGATGCTAAAAGCTTAGTGGTCAAAATTAAGCAGGCTCCACGTAAACCAACTGATAAACCTAAATATTTTAAGTTGAAACTTAGGGGTGTACTTGGCACAAAAGCAGTAGGCAAATTCTGGGACTTCCAAGTTAAAAGGGAATCTGATGTATTAGTAGTAGACAAAGCTGAGGCGATCGCTGATTTACCCAAAAAACGCCGACCACCTTTCAAAGGTGCTCCTCGTGCTGGCGGTGGTAGGAAACCATTCCCCCCCAGACGCAATGGAGAAACTCCACGTCCAATCAAAAAAATAGGCGGCGATCCCTCTGCGGTGTCAAAACCTATACCCAAAACGCCCGCTCCTAAGCCGATCAAGCGACCAAAACCAACTCAAGAGTAAGGCAGGGGGAGCAGGGAGAGCAAGGGGAGCAAGGGGAGCAAGGGAGCAGGGGAAGAAGAACTATTGATTATTGACCCATGCCCCATGCCCCATGCC
>NZ_JADEXR010000156.1 GCF_015206995.1 aff. Roholtiella sp. LEGE 12411
TGCAAGGACATACCCTGATTTACTCCAGGCATTAGATGCGGCATTCGCAGAAGTGACGATAGAGAATTTACTCGGTTGGTTTACTCACTGCTGCTACTGTACTTCAGAAGACTGATAACCGCTATAAAATCTTAGCCAGCCGTTTAAAAGTAGACCCAGAGAAAGTATCTGTGAAGAACCAAATCGCCTAATATTATTAAACAAGTGCGATCGCACTTATTCTGTTTACTAACTGTCTTGTCAAAAGTGCGATCGCTCTAATATCACATTATATTGGCTTATAAATCCCCAACATATACAGCACTTAGCATTTTCATGAATCATACGTAGAGACGTTACATGTAGAGACGTTACATGTAACGTCTCTACAGGATTTCGGGTTTTATTTATGTACTTCATGTACCTGAAATTTGCTGTATAACCACATCGGGGAGCATCTTAATGAATTCTTTTTCTTACCAGTTCTGGAATTTGAGACGGGCGTTCAGCTACTGGAACGTGTACTTCTTTTAAAGCATCTAATTTACTTTGAGCTGTGCCAAAGTTAGAATCTCGTCCTATAACCGTTGCTAAAGTTCCAGTTTGACGCCAACTTTTTACTGGTGGTGCTTGTCTACCAGCAATGTAAGCAATTACTGGTTTATCAATTGCTTCAGCAATGTAACGCGCCGCAGCTTCTTCACTACCCCCACCAGGTTGACCGACTAAAACGATCGCTTGTGTAGTTTCATCCTCATCCAAAATTTGCAACCATTGCAGAAACGATGAACCAACGATCGCATCACTACCAATGCTGACACTAATCGACTGCCCTAAATTAGCTTTAGTCAATTCGTAGGCAATTTCATAAGTAAGGGTGCTGCTACGGCTGACAATACCCACTGGCCCAGGAGTATAGAATTCATTAGGGTGAGTTCCTAAAAGAATTTTTCCCGGTACAATAATTCCAGGACTATTTGGCCCCACTACAAGGGTTTCACAGGACTCGGCTTTGCGAAGTAATTGCACCATATCCAAAGGCGGCACACCAGCAGTAATAATAATTATCTGGTGGATATTAGATGCGATCGCTTCCAATGCTGCATCTAATACTTGGAAAGGGTGTACACAAATAATGGTCGTGTCAATTGCTCCAAATTCCGTTATCACCTCTTCCACCAAGTCAAATACTGGCAGATCGTTCAGTAGCTGTCCACCACATCCAGGATTGACACCAGCCACCAAATTCGTGCCATAAGCTTTCATTTGAGCAATATGAATTCCTGATATGAATTCACAAAAGCCTTGAATTAGCACTTTACTGTCTGGTGTTAAGTTCATAAAAAATTACCGTAAGTTTGATAACCAAATAATTACGAATTATTTTGACGGTCACTACTTCTTAGAAGTGGGTAACTTAGCCAAACTAACTGCTTTGTCTACTGCCTCATCTAAATTTTCTACCACTATTAGCGCATCGGTGTGGGTGTTTAGTGTTGCTAAATATTCTCTAGCGGCATTAAACTCAGAACCAGCAAGACGGATAACTAAGGGTGGAAAGTGAATCTCTCGGCGGCTTTTAGTGCCATTCGAGCGTACAACCTGTGATTTGAGTTCACTTTTGTCTTGCTGCACAAATTTAGCTATGACTTCAGTTACTTCTTCAGATTGAGGAATGCTACCCAAGAAGTTAATTAGTATCACTTGAATGCTTTTGTCAGCGTCCAAGATTTTTAGACCTATATCTAAGCGATCGCGAAAAGTAGTTGGTGCTATATCTGTAAGGAAAGCATGACGTAAATTCAAACAAACACCAGGTTTACCGCCAGCATTGGCGACTAAATCCAAGGTTGCCATTACCGAACCAGCGCCATTACCCAAAATACCGATTTTACCGTGCATTTCTACACCATCCCAGTCGCCTAAAATGCCATTAATTTCAGTACTAGTATGACGGCTGATGATGTTTGCTGTCATTTGGGCGAGATCTGGATGACGCTTAATTGCTCGTTCATTAACCCTGACTTTACCATTTAGAGCCATAACTTGATCAGCAGCATTAACTGCCAAAGGATTAATTTCCACTAAATCCAGGTCTTTTTGCACAAATAACTGATACATTTTTTCCACAACGCTGCTTACCGACTGCATTAGCGTTCCCTGCAAACCCATTTTCAAAGCTAGTCGTCGAGCATAAAATGGAGAGAATTCTTGTTCAACGACAACATGTACCATTTTTTCCCCAGCCGATTCCCAATCAATATTAGCTTCTTTGCAACCTAAAAGTACTGGTCGGCAAACAGCAGTATCTAAAACCACTGCTAAATAAAATTCCTGGTTGGCATCGTATTGAGATTCTGCTAGTAAGACTTCCGGTAACTCGCCCCAAATTGGTAAATTGAAGATACTTTGTGCCGCAGCGATCGCATCAATGGTCGTTTCCGCAAACCTGACACCACCAGCTTTTGCCCGTTCTGCTCCATGTACTTGAGATTTTAGTACAATCGGAAAGCGAATTTTTAAACGTTTCAAATCTGTGGGATGGTCAATTCTTTGGGAGGGCAATATAGGAATGCCTATCTTTCCAAACCATTCTTTAACTTGGTACTCTAATAAATCCATTGACGCACCTTGTATTGATACTTTCAAAACATTTGATTGGTGCTGTCTTTCCTCTTTTGCAGCACCTGAGTTACATAATTAGGTTTTGACTAACTATAAAAATTCATTTTTCATCTATCAATTTTATCGAATTCAGCAGATGAGGTAAATTAATTTCTATTACCAACCCATTTGTGCCAGGTCAACCAGACGCGATTAATCTCCTCAGTAAGTTCCTCAGCATAGAAGATAACTAGCATTAATGTCAAAAACTTCTGTAGGAGTCGGGGGTAAAGACGTGATTATACTCTTACGAGAAGCCACTCTTTGAGCCTCTAGGTGTCTGTATCAGAAGTCAGAAATCTTTTTTCTTGTTTCCTCTTCAATAAGTAATATCTTTGAATGCAACTGCGGATGACACAACATTGTTTCCTTGGTTTGTAGTCAACTATTTATCGCTCTGTGTAGGATTTTAAAGGGATAGAGCCGCTTAATACAAGCTTTCACTAAATTAAGTCCTTATACTTACTATGAATTATTACTATGAATTAATGGTCACTAATAAGACCGTTAAAATCCTCAAAAACTTTATTATTCCCATTTTTTATTTGTAATTTCTGCTTTTGGACAGATTGTCTAATTTCACATTTAGTAGAGCAAAAATGTAGCCAAGCGAACAATTATTACTACTCATTTAATTTTTGGTTAAAAGACGGAATTTATGTTAGAAAGTTGGTCGTTCTGATTTTCAAGCTGTGGTTGGTTAAAACTGTGCATCTGTATTCAACAAACGGAAAAAATTCATTTCCTACCCTTAAAAATAAAAAAAACTATATAGAAGATCACCGGGAAGCTCTATGAAAGTAGCAGTTCAGGAGGAAGATTTACGGCTTTTAGCCAAAACTTTGCAAGAACAATTGCTTGTAGAAGTGCCATCGGTTGAAGTCTTCCAAGTTAAGTGTGGCGTCAATAAAGACGAGTTAATGATTCTAACGCAACATTCATCAAGTACGATAGTTGACTCTCAAACAATCTTTGCAATCCTTGAGGAAGTACTCCAGTCTTTAGCACCCCATAGAGAACAGCGGGTGCAATGTTTTCTCAGAGTCTTGGGCGAAAAACTCCCTTATGCCAAACGTTTTTTAATAGTGAAGCAGGGGGGGAGTGGGGGAGTGAGGGAGGTAAATAAACAATTACTCTTTCCCGCCTCTTCATCGCCAGCTGTTGATGAGATTAAGCAAGAGGAACCGTTTGACCCGTTTGTAGGTGCGCCAGATTTGTCGGTTTCCAAGCCAGCACGCCAAGTTAAAGCTATTATGCTGGGTGCAGTGGTAGGAGTTGTAGTCTTAGCTGGCGGTGCTTACTGTCTAACTCGCCCTTGTGTGATGTCTAAGTGTAAGGAAGTTCAAATTGCTGAGCAATTAAAAACCGAATCCCAGCAACTGATGCGCCGCGCCAAGTCAGAAAATGAATTGTTAGCGGTGCAACAGCGACTTCAGGCGGCCAGTGTCGCCCTGAAACCGATTCCTCGATGGTCGCCCCATTACCAGCAAGCAGAAGAACTAAGAGCAAGTTTGTCTGGGCGAGCAGAAAAAATTAACCAGGTAGTTAAGGCTTTGCAGACTGCATCGATCGCAGCACAAAAAATTAAAACTCCCGCAAATAGTCTAGAGGAATTACAAGCTAGACAACATTTATGGCGACAAGCGATCGCGCCATTAGAGGCTGTAAGTCCCAACAGTGAACTCTATGGACTCGTGCAAGCAAAATTGCTGGATTATCGTGTTAAATTGCACACTTTAAATCAGCAGATGCTCGCTGCGGAAAAATGGTTGAAAAAACTCACAGCAGCTAAAGCTGTAGCCAATACAGCCGCTAACCAGGAAGCCACAGCTAAATCTTTGAATAACTGGCAAAAAGTACAGTCTACTTGGCAGGTGGTAGTTAATGCTTTGAATGTGATTCCCCAGACTAGCCAAGGATACCAAGAAGCCCAAAAGCTGCTAACAGAGTATAAACCTAAATTAGCAGCCGCACGCGATCGCACTACCAAAGAACAATTAGCTGCTAAAACCTACCAACAAGCCATTAGCACTGCCAATCAAGCCAAAGCTTATGAACAACAAAATCAATGGCAAGCAGCGGCTACATACTGGGATCAGGCTTTGCACGCTGCTAAACAGATATCTCGTGATAGCTTTTACTACACTCAAACTCAGACTCTCGTCGAACCCTACTCAGTTGCTCTCAAGAATGCACAAGAGAAACTACAACTCAGCAGCAATTTACAACAAACCCGCACTGATCTAGATAAAACTTGTATTAATGAAATTCAGATTTGCACCTTTAGCTTAGACAACGAAGGAATTATTGTCCGGTTAACTCCTGAGTATGACCAAGTAATCCAAAATAGCTTGACCAATTCTGATACAGAGAACCTAACTACTTCTGTTGACGCTACCAATCACTTGCAAACTTTACGCGAAGCGCTAGCCGTAATTAGTGACAATGCCAATTTACCCCTTTTTCTCTATGATGCTCAAGGTCAGATAGTTTATGTGCGGACGCTGGAAGGGTAGTCTATTACCTCACTGAAGTGAAAACCGCTATATCCCTCTTGGTAGATTATTAAGGAGAGACTTGAATCAACTGGTAGTCTTTCACTGTACCGACAACCCGGTGAGGTGTAGATAATTCTGGAGGCTTTTTTGTATAAATCCAAGCATAGCTAAAAGCAGGTACTTGGGAAATAGTGTCTACTCGTTGACCGTGAATAGGAGTATAAAAGTTTAGCAGTACAGCGTTTTTCCCACCTACTTGTACAAAATAGATGGGATGAGTTTGGAGAATTGAGGCGATCGCAGTTTGTTGTAAAAAAGTTCTATAAGCAGGGTTATAATCACCCAGAAAACCCATATTACCAGCTACAGCCAAAGCTAACCAACAGGGAATTAACCAACTAGCTACCCAGTAACGAGCTGTGAGAAACTTATAACCAAAATGGTAACGGCCAATCCACACCACAGGCATCATTAACCAAGCTAACCCCACAATCAAGCCGATTGGTGAGTACTTGCGGATATCAGCATTACCGCTAGCTAAAGCGACTATACCCCCTAATAAAAGTACAATACCTAACACACCACAGACATAACTAAGGTTACGGGGAAGATCCCCAGCTATCCTTGCAAAGGAAGTTAATAAATTTCTTCTCCCCTTTTGAAGAGGAGATTTAGGGGAAATTTTTCGGGATGTCAGTCCTATTTGATAAATTCTACCCAACCAATTTAAACCCACCGCCGCAAGCATTGCTATGAAGGGATAAAGGCAAAGACTATAGTGAGATAAACGAGTCGAGAACAGACTAAGTTCCGCAAATAATACAAGTGGAAAACCTACTAATATAAGTTGATAGCGAGGAAGGGGACGGCGTAACGCCAACACTAAGCCTAAAAGACTTAAAAAAAACCAAGGAAATGATTTTAAAGGGATATTCCAGACATAGAAAAATGCTCCATTGTGGTTACGGTCTTCAGAACCTAGATCCACAACAAACTTAAACAACTGCCCATAACTCAAATTACCGTAACGCAGCCAGTTCAACCACAGCCAAGCCAAGGTAGGAATTAAACCTACCATTAAACCTAAATACAAAATTGGATTAGCAAGATGACGATGACGGCGATGTTCCCAGATAAAATAAGGGAATAAAGCCATGATTGGTAATAAAATCATAAAGCTTCTAACTAAGAAGCCCAACCCTAAACTTAAACCAGCAATAAAACTCCAAAAATAATCATATTTAGGATACAATTCAGCTTTTAATAAAGACCAAATAGCTAAAAGTACCAATAAAATCATCGGTAAATCAGGCGTGCCTAAGCGACAGTATTGCAACCAGAGAAATTCCACACTCAAAATCGCACCAGCCAGCCAAGCTACTTTTTTACCCAGCAAAATTTTGCCGATTTCATATATAAGTAATAGGCTAAAAATGCCAGCTATCATAGTAGGAATTCGTCCACTGGCTTCGCTGATGCCAAACAACTGGTAGGAAGCAGCAATTAACCAATAGGGCCCAGGAGTTTTATGATGAGCATTGCCCCAAGGAGCTATCCAATCGCCAGAATCCAACATCTGGCGTGCTCGCCAAGCATACAGCCCTTCATCATGTGCCATCAGGCTATTCTCCCCAGAACTGAATAGCAACAAGGGGAGTATCCAAAGTAACAAACTAACATAAGGTAATATTGCTGCTAGGCGCATTTGCCGCCACATAGGCTGCAACGACTGTAGTCTATACAACATTGGATTAATCCGAATTGAATACTTTTGCTTGGATTCGCCGATCGCGGTTCTCAGTTGTCTACAATACTCTTTTGTTTAGGAGTCAGCAGACAGGAGAATTATACATTTTGGCTACTGGTATCTGGTTATTGATTTATGAAAAAAATTCAGTACATCTTTATTACTTCTTCTCCATGCCCCATGCCCCATGCCCCATTCTCCATTCCCTGTCTCTACGAGTCAGTTCACGAATCAAATCGGATTACTATATATGTCTTGCTTTTATTAAAATATGTTACAGAACCATTGTTCAAAATATTACCTGAAATTGATTCAATTTTGGGAAGAAAGTCGTGCAAAACAGAGATTTATGATGCTAAGACCAAATGAACGCCTAAAATTAGATGACACAAACGACAAGCTGTTTTATGACTATCCCCGCTTTGTTACCCATGTCGATGAAGGATTTATTCAACAGCTGACGGATTTATATCGCGATCGCCTTCAACCCAACACGCGCATACTTGATATGATGAGTAGCTGGGTATCTCATCTACCAGAAGAGTTACAGTTTGCCCATGTTGAAGGACACGGACTAAATGCCGAAGAGCTGGCACGTAATCCGCGCTTAAATCATTATTTTGTCCAAAATATCAACGAAAATCCTCAGTTACCTTTACCAGACCAGGATTTTGATGCCGTTCTCAACTGCGTTTCAGTGCAGTATGTGCAATACCCAGAAGCAGTATTTTCCGAAATTCATCGGATTCTTAAACCTGGTGGCGTTGCAATTATCAGCTTTTCTAACCGGATGTTTTTTCAAAAGGCGATTCAAGCTTGGCGGGATGCTTCTGAAACATATCGAGTTGAATTAGTCAAACGCTACTTCGCCTCAGTCCCAGGATTTTCTACTCCAGAAGTTATTGTCCATAAGTCAAAAGCGCCGGCTGTTTTACAGTGGTTGGGTGCAGCCGGAGGAGATCCGTTCTATGCTGCGATCGCTCACCGCATTCAGTAGTGCTGAGTGCGGAGTAAAGAATTTTCCTCCATATCTGTTTGCTCCCCCTGTCTCCTAACTCTTATTTTCTCCAAATGATCCACCAACGGGAAAATAAATAACTCTAGATACCCAACAATAATGATCAAAAAGTGAATTTTCTGGTTCAAACTGACAACAGCGCAGATAATTGCCTCAAACTCAAGATAAGGAGAAACTAGAGATGATTTTAACCCGTAAGCGTAGGATTTTAGCTGCTTTGTTGCTGTCAGTTGTACTATTGACTACAGCTTGCACTCCAAAAGCACCAGGACGTTTTGACCAGGCGCAACAAGAAAGCAGCCGACAAAAGAGTGGTCAAGCGGTTGCTAAAAACGCCACTCAAGGCGATAAATTTAATAAATTCTTCCCATCTACTGAAGCCGGCTACCAGTCTGTGTATACTCAAGAGAAAAAAGGCTTTGCCGAAGCGAAGTTGAAAAAAGACGGCAAAGATTTAGCAATGCTGTCTATTTCTGATACAACTAGCACACCGACAGCAGCGGCAAAATTTTCAAATAGCACCAAAAAAATTGGTGGTTATCCAGCAGTAGAACAAGGTCAAACACAAACTGCTGTTTTAGTAGGTAAGTATCAAGTGAAAGTACTTTCTCGCTCACCGTCATTTACAGCGAGCGATCGCGCCACTTGGATAAGTAAATTTAATCTTGATGGTTTAGCCAAACTGAAATAATCAAAACTACCAACATTCAAGTAACAAAACCGAAATTAGGAGATTTTTGTGAGCAAATCGATTATTGAGTTGGTTGATGAATTGCCTACCAACAACTTGACCATTTCTATGTTAAAATCCCTCGATTTTGTTGCTCCTGGTGAGTGGCAAAATACTGTTGGCTTTGTGAACACCATCAAGACTGTCACTGGCGAAACTGACGAGGACTTAATCCAGCAAATTGGCGAACGAGCGATTTATCTTTACAATGATCGCTCTCAAGGATATCAAACAGCCTTGTGGCTTTATCAAACTGTTGATGGTACAGATAAAGCCATTGGTGCAGCAGCTTTAGCTAACAAAGTTGGTGAGAAAATTCCCCTTTTGGGTTTTTTAAATTCTGTTACTCCTAAACCTGATAAAGCTCAAACTATCGATTTAACATTGAAATTAGTCGCTGAATTAGTAGCTTTCTGCCAAATCAACGGCATTCCTGGAGATAGTATTGGGGATTTTGTCGCCTCTTTAGGTGAGTATAGTGGTGAATCACTCATCCGCATGGTAGCTTTAGTTTGCGTTGATGGTTTGATACCTTTAGGGCCAGACTTCATCAGCAAAGCGATATCCGGTCTGAACCAAACAAATCCCCAGGAGTTAGAAAAAAACTCGACTTTCCAAAATATTAAAGATGTGATTCCAGGTAACAATCCTGCCGGCAAACTAAACTTTATTGGCGAAAGCTTTGACTCAGTTAAAGGTTGGATGAGTGGTATCGTCACCACCAATAATTTAACGCCACAAAAAGTTGCCCATAACTTGCAAGGTTTTGTAGAAATTGCTGATGATAAATTAGACTACCTAGCGGCGTTCTTGGATATGTCAACAAATTACTATGAACACACAGGCACACAAACTCTAGCGCGTCGCTTGATTGAACGAGCTGTAGCTGAGATTTAAGTGGATAGGTAATTATGTAACATCCAATACTTCTCGGTTAAAGGGGAAAGGGTGAATTTAAACCCTTCTTTTCCCAGACTACGCCAGAGGTGAAGAGTACTGATCCGAGAAGTATTGGGTAATCATCTTTTACTCGTTAGGAGTGGATGATTATGCGTTCTGGCTGTCAAGAGTCAAAAGTTTAGATTTACTTGGTACTCTGCACTCTTCATTAGAAGGCTATTCCCGGAATCTTAAACAACATCATTTATGGCAATTCGATATCACTGTCAAGACTTCTGCAAATAGTGATAGTGTTTATCTGTTCCAGCAAGTTGTTAATTTTGTTATGTTTAAGGTATTAACATCTGCTCTTAAACTATTACCTATCAGAAAAATCCCAGCTTTTTTGTCAACAACTTTTTCGTATTGCTCTCAACCCGAAGCTTTAAAATCATAAAACTGTAAATACGCTAAAACTTCACTGGCGCTGAGTCTGAGCTTTACCAATGAGTATGGATTTTATAGGAGAACTACTGGATGGACGCTACAAAATCCTGAAACAACTGGGTGAAGGAAACTTTGGCGAAACCTACTTGGCTAGAGATCACAAACGTCCCAGCAAACCTTTATGTGTAGTTAAGCGGCTCAAACCAAAGCATACTCATCCTAAGATACTGGAACTATTTGAGCAGGAAGCAGTAATGCTGGAGAAATTAGGCGAACATCCTCAAATCCCCCGGTTACTGGCTCACTTTCCTGTGCAAAATGAACTGTACATTATCCAAGACTACGTAGAGGGACACACTCTCAGAAAAGAAATTGTGCGGGGAAAGCAACTTCCAGAGAGTGATGTCACCAAACTGTTACAGGAAATTTTGGAGGTGCTAGTCTTTGTTCATCAACACAATGTAATTCACCGAGATATTAAACCCGAAAATGTGATGCGGTGTAAACAGGATGGCAAGCTTTTCTTGATTGACTTTGGCTCGGTCAAAGAACTTGGCACCTTCTCGATTAATCTTCGGAAGTTAATTCGTAATACTGTCTTTATTGGCACTCTAGGCTATATACCCGCTGAGCAAGCCAGAGGGAAACCCCGCCTGTGCAGTGATGTCTATGCTTTAGGAATGATGGGTATTGAAGCCTTGACAGGAATTCCACCCTATCTTCTGCACGAAGATTCCGGTACTGGAAAACCCCTCTGGCGTGACTGTGTTCGAGTGAGCGATCGCCTAGCCGATGTTCTCGATACAATGGTGTGCGATAATTACACTCTGCGCTACCAGTCAGCAGTTGAAGCATTGGAAGCACTCACATCAACTACAGTGTTGCCCTTATCACTGCCAGCAGTACTCTCGCCATCACCTCCAACCTCAAACTTCAACTCGACATTTGGATCGCAGTTTGATATAGAACTATTTGAGTTTGATCAAACTGAACTTGAAACAACAATCTTACCTTTGCAGCAATTTGAGTTTGAGATAGCTACTGTTTGTTTAAAACAATCTGTCTCCACAATTACCTATGACATTAACCGGACTCGTGGATCAGCTCAATGCTTTGTTGAAGATTTAGGTAATAGCATCACCTTAGAGATGGTATCTATTCCTCGTGGGCAATTCCTTATGGGTTCTCCAAAGGATGAACCAGAACGATTTGATTCTGAGAGTCCACAGCATTCAGTAACAGTCCAATCCTTTTTTATGGGTAAGTTTCCAGTTACCCAAGCACAATGGCGAGCAGTTGCAATGCTTCCCCCAATCAATCGCGATCTTGATCCTGATCCCGCTAATTTTAAAGGGATAAACTATCCAGTGGAGCAAGTTTCTTGGGATGATGCAGTAGAGTTTTGTGAGCGGCTATGTCAGGAAACAGGACGAGAATATCGGCTTCCTAGCGAAGCCGAGTGGGAATATGCCTGTCGTGCTAGAACCACTACCCCCTTTCATTTTGGTGAAACTCTCATCCCCAGCTTGGCAAACTATAACAACAACTCTATCTACAGCGCTGGCTCTCAAGGGACAAATTATGGGCAAACGAGCTTAGTAGGAAGTTTTCCAGCAAATGCCTTTGGGTTATACGATATGCATGGCAATGTGTGGGAATGGTGCGCGGATCACTGGCACGACAATTATGACGGCGCACCCTCTGATAGTAGTGTGTGGTTGTCTAATGATGAGAGTCAGTCTCGTTTGGTTCGAGGTGGTTCTTGGAAAAGCTCTTTGAGGCTGTGTCGGTCTGCATATCGCAGTTGGAATCCTCAAGATGGTCGGGGTAATCTCCTCGGTTTTAGGGTTGCAGTTTCTTTTTAGACATCTCCAGAAATTAAATATGCGTTCTTTATAAACCTTGTAGAAACGTTTCATGGAACGTCTCTACATTTAATTTCTGCAAGCCGCACACTCGTGACTTCTATTCAGGAGTTAGGCGCTCCATATTTCTATTTCTATATTTATAGGACTTACGAATTATTCTCCTGTGGAGCTTGTGCAATTGCTGTCAACTTAGCTAAAGACTTAGCCACTGCCACAGCTTGCTCTGATGTTTGATTAGCAATACTCGCAACTTCTAGAATAGACTGGCTGGCAGCGGTTGAAGTTTCCACTTGGTTGGTTGCTGCTTCAGTCAGTCCCTCAACTAGTGCGTTCACCTGGGTACTGATGACGTTAATTTGATTAAGTTTTTGCTGAGTTTCTGTGACTCCTTGAGTAAGAGCGATCGCCTGTTCCTTTCCAGCCTCCATTAACGCTACGACTTCGTTATTTGCTGTGTGAATTTCTGCAATCACGGATTGGATTTCTGCAATGTCGGTATCCAACTGCTGCACCAAGGAAAGGACTTTCTCTGCAATAGAAGCATCTCGCGCCTCACCAGTACGGACTGCTTCTAGGGCGACTTTCATAACATGGAACTTGATCTGTGCTCCAACCTGGCTGAGCAGGCTCACTCCTTGCGAGAGATGTTGAGAAGGCTGGTCTAAGCGCTTAACTCTTGCAGCAGCTTCTATAACCGTCGATCGAATCGCCCAAATGCTTTCTCCAACCAGGTTTATGCCCTCCTGCCCATCCTTTACCGTGTCACTGAGCTGCTGTTCCTGATGTTCTGCTTGTTGGATACAAAGGAGCATTTCGCGAGCCGAATTAGCCAATGCGTGAATTTGATTATATGCAGATGTCAAAGACTCCATCTGGCTAAGTGTCTCAGAGGAGAGTGTTTCGACAATAGTTTCACTATCCCTCAATAGTTCTGATGCTTGATGCTGGAGCGCTTCTTTTTGTTGTTGCTGCTCGTAAAAGGCGGATTCGACGGATTGATATGCCTGTTCTACCTGGTCTAGGAGCCTAGCATGATCAAGAGCAAATCCCACCTGCATGGCTAACTGAGCGAGCAAATCAATTTCAAACTGCTGCCACTCCCTAGGTGCAGAACACTGATGGGCAATCAGTAAACCAAACAACTGGTCATCCTTAAGAATGGGTGCAACTAAATTCGCCTTCACAGCAAAGGGTTCTAGTTGGCTGATGTGACAAGCGCTCAGTCCTGCTTCATAAATGTTGTTGGTTGCTCGAACTCGACCCGCTTGGTATTGTTCGACATAGCCCTCGGCAAAACAAGGGTCTTTGATGTTGGCTCGCAATGCTTTAGGAAAGCCTGGAAGTACTGCTTCGGCAATCACTGTGCCATACCAGTTGGCATCAAAACCATAGACAATCACTCGGTCAGTGCTGATTGCTTTGCGAATTTCGTCAACTGTGGTTTTTAGTACATCTTCTTCGTTGAGCGATCGCCGAATTCGACGGGTAATATCTGCAATTAAATGGGTTTGCATTCCTTCAGCATCAATGCGCTGGAGCAGTCTAGCATGGTCAAGGGCAAATCCTATCTGCACAGCTAACTGAGCAAATAAATCAATTTCAAACTTCTGCCACTCCCTAGGTGCAGAACACTGATGAGCAATCAGTAAACCAAACAACTGGTCATCCTTAAGAATGGGTGCAACTAAATTCGCCTTCACAGCAAAGGGTTCTAGTTGGCTGATGTGACAAGCGCTCAGTCCTGCTTCATAAATGTTGTTGGTTG
>NZ_JADEXR010000157.1 GCF_015206995.1 aff. Roholtiella sp. LEGE 12411
CCCCATCCCCAATGCCCAATGCCCAATGCCCCATCCCCCATCCCCAATGCCCCAATCCCACCACTTTCAATAAATTAAAAACTCCACAGGTACATTTTGCTCGGTATGATATTTAATCTGCAAGCATTTACCGAGTAAAAACTAACTATGACTCAGAACTACCGCATTACCCTCCTCCCTGGCGATGGCATTGGCCCTGAAATTATGGCAGTGGCGGTAGATGTGCTGAAAGTTGTAGGGAAGCAGTTTGATATTCAGTTTGAATTCCAAGAAGCCCTGATTGGCGGTACAGCGATAGACGCTACAGGCGAGCCTCTCCCATCTACCACCCTAGATACATGTCGCAATAGTAATGCTGTATTACTAGCCGCCATTGGTGGTTATAAGTGGGATTCTCTACCATCTTATTTACGCCCAGAAGCAGGTTTGTTAGGGTTACGCGCAGGATTGGGACTATTTGCCAATTTGCGCCCAGCGAAAATTTTGCCCCAGTTAATTGACGCTTCGACTTTAAAACGTGAAGTTGTGGAAGGCGTGGATATTATGGTAGTGCGCGAACTCACTGGTGGAATTTACTTTGGTAAACCCAAGGGAATTTTTGCCACGGAAACTGGTGAGAAGCGCGGCATAAATACAATGGTTTATACAGAGTCGGAAATTGAACGCATCGGGCGAGTGGCGTTTGAAGCAGCACGAAAACGTGGTGGTAAACTCTGTTCGGTGGATAAGGCGAATGTATTAGAAGTATCTCAGTTGTGGCGCGATCGCATCACCCAACTCTCCCAAGAATATCCAGATATCGAACTTTCTCATTTGTACGTCGATAATGCTGCTATGCAACTATTACGCGCTCCCAAGCAGTTCGATACTATGGTTACGGGGAATTTGTTTGGCGATATTCTCTCTGATGCTGCTGCCATGCTCACAGGTAGTATTGGGATGTTACCCTCTGCTAGTTTAGGTGCTTCTGGGCCTGGCGTGTTTGAACCAGTTCACGGTTCCGCTCCAGATATTGCAGGACAAGATAAGGCAAATCCTCTAGCACAGGTTTTGAGTGCGGCGATGATGTTGCGCTACGGCTTAGACCAGCCAAAAGCGGCAGATTATATTGAACAAGCCGTATTCCAAGTTTTAGAACAAGGCGATCGCACAGGGGATATAATCTCTCCAGGTAAGAATCTTTTAGGTTGCCGCGCTATGGGCAATGCATTGATTTATGCTCTTGAAGAAAAATAATTTTTAGTCTCAACTAGGCGATTTGGCAACCTTGGCTAGAAGTTTCGGGTAGACTATAGGGAAATCTAGCAATCATATAGCAGTCGATAGTGTACGCATTACGACAAGGACAAACAAATTTTACTGCCCCAAAGAATCAGCCTCCTTTGATTGATCCCGCCGTAATCAGAGCCGCTGGGCAAATCTACTACACCCACTGTGAGGTTCATCCCGAAATAGCTGGACAACCTTCAGGTGTAGCAATTAATCGTGTAACTCATCGAGGTAAGGTAATTTTTACTAATCAACCAGTCCTCTTACCTCAAGAATGCTTTGTGCCATTGAATCAAATTGAATCCCACATGTATTAATCAAGAGTCAAGAGTCAAGAGTCAAGAGTCAAGAGTCAAGATTGATTAACCCTGGACAAAGGGCAAAAAATCAAGGACAAATGACAAATGACAAATGACAAAGGACAAATGACTATATGGACATTTTGATGGTCGTCTCGGCGAGTATCATTGTTTTTGCATTAGGTGCATCTATTGGCAGCTTTATCAATGTTGTCGTTTATCGAGTACCTGCTGGGTTGTCAATTCTTTGGCCTCCTTCTCGCTGTCCCCGTTGTTTAAACCAGCTAAAAGCCTACGATAATTTACCCGTGCTGGGATGGGTGTTGTTAAGAGGGCGATGTCGATATTGCAAAAGCAAAATTGCTGTCCGTTATCCCATAGTAGAAGCGGTAACTGCTTTTGTATTTTTACTGGTATTTTTGATATTTAAAGTTTCAATTTTAACAATAAGCTATTGGGCTTTTTGCAGTTGGTTATTAGCGCTATCGCTGATTGACTTAGATACTATGACCTTACCCAACCCACTTACTCAGTCTGGTTTGGTAGTGGGGATTATATTTCAAATGGTGGTTGGTTTTTTGCCAGAGGCTAGCGGGGAGGCATTAATAAATCACCTGATGAGGGCAATAGTAGGCGCGGTATTAGGCTTATGGCTATTTGATGCGATCGCAATAGTTGGTTCAATTGCCTTTGGTAAAGCTGCAATGGGTGCAGGTGACGCGAAGTTAGCAGCTATGATGGGAGCCTGGTTGGGATGGAAGTACTTGCTCCTAGCTGGTTTTATTGCTTGTGCGCTGGGAGTGTTAGTAGGTAGCGGCGCAATAATGCGATCGCCAAAAAGATTAGCACAAAAGATGCCTTTTGGGCCTTTTCTGGCTTTAGGATCTGTGATTACTCTATTTAGCGGCGAAGCTATATTATCTAGTTACATGAGATTATTTTTTCCAGTATATTAACCTTGGGGTTTAATCTGGGAAAGCCGTACCAGTCATTGGATCACGGATATACAGCCCTAGTGTGAGACTACGGATCACTTCATCCCAAATGGGTGTTAGCTGCTCTGCTTGATCTGCCCAATAATCAAATGTAATCAAGCACTGAACATTCGACCCCAAACCAATGCAAGTCCGCGAAAAAGCTTCGCGTGGTTCTTCCTGGGTGTCGATAAACTTCATCTGTGTCCACACAATCCTGGCAGTTTGGCGCTTGATGGTAAAGATTTCTCCTTTAGCAATGACGTTGCGACTATCGTCTTCTATGACTTTCTTCAAAGTAGATTTTAGCGGAAACTGGCTCCAGTCATTGGGTGGCAGGCGATTGAAAGATACTTCTAAGCAGCAATCATCATTGGGCGGTTTTCTATCGAGGAATTTGAATGATTTTTCTTGTGGCTCAAAAACCCAATTCTGGGGAACATTAAAGCGAACAGCCCCCCGATCTGCGACAAAAATTTTGTAGCCTGATGGAGATTCCCAGTGATGGTCAGGTTTTAATTCAAGCGTTTCTTTAATCCACTGGAGATTGCTTTTTTTACGCTTTGCCATAATGCTTTTGCAAATCTGCTCAAGAGTGCGTAGGCGTCGCCCACTTTGTTAATCGTATCAAATTCCTAGGTTTGGTATAACGCATCAATTGCATTTGCCAGAAGGTTCATTGAAAGCGACGGGAAATTCCCTTCCCAGGTGTCTGATGATAGACACGACTTACGCAAGTGTCATATTTTTAACGCCAGAGGTTGTCCAGAGTCAAAGGTCAAAAGTCCAAAAAACCTTGACCCTTGACCCTTGACCCTTGACCCTTGACCCTTGACCCTTGACCCTTGACCCTTGACCCTTGACCCTTGACCCTTGACCCTTGACCCTTGACCCTTGACTCTTGACCCTTGACTCTTATACCAGAAGCCTTGTGTGCCAGTTGCGTAAGTCCTGATAGAGTGCTCACAAGTTGTTTTGAAAGAGTTCAAGAACATGTTGCCAAGCATCAGGAGCAGCTTCTGGGTTGTAGCTTGGGTGCTGGGCTAAGAATGGGTACTGATCTTTGAATAATCCGGCGAAGAATCCATGTCCTGCATCGTATCGGAATACACGATGATTTATTTTATGTTTCTTTAATTCTGCCTCAATTTGCTCATTTTCCTCCTGGGAAACTAATGCATCTCTTGTACCAAAAAACGCATAGATAGTTCCTTTAATTTCAGAGGTGCGATTAACAGTTGGAGTCTCTTCACCATAACTAGAAGTGGTAATCCCACCACCGTAAAAGGAAGCTGTTGCTTTGATATCGGGTAATGTTGCAGCCATGTAAGCAACATGACCACCAAAACAAAAACCAATAGCACCAATTGCATCATTTTTGACATTGGGTAAAGTTTTTAGATAGGCGATCGCTGCTTGAATATCGCTTAATATTTCTTGATACTTTACTTGCTGATAGTATTGCAAACCAAGCTGATAGGCTTCTGGACTATACCCAATATCTTTGGGGCTAAACTCAGCTTCAAAATCAGGAGCAATACGTTGATATAGGGCGGGCGCTACTGCTACATAACCTTGTTTAGCTACTAGTTCAGTAATATCCCTAATGTTACTATTGACTCCAAAAATCTCTTGGAAAACTATAACTGCGCCAAAGGTTCCCTTCAGTGCTGGTTGAGCTAAGTAAGCATCGATTTCTAAGTCATTGTTAGGTATTTTGACTTTTGTAGTGTTAATTTCGATGTTTGTTATTTCTACCATCTTTGTTTCTCAAAAAGGAAACTTTAACTAAATCTTATCCTTCTTTTGATTTGTTCTTAGTTGCGCCAAGATTTATGATGCAATATTTTTATATTAAATGAATATTGGGTCTTCTAAGTAAGTAGAACTATTTTTAGTATATAAAAATGTCATTTTAAAGAATTTAGCCTTCCTGTCTGGTATCGTACTCTCTAAACCAGAAAGAACCCTATGTATCGGTTCCAGATCATTGCATATACCCAAACGGGCGAATCTATCGGTCTTGTTGGTTCTACTCCTGGGTTGGGACTGTGGGACATCACCAGATGTGTCCACCTGCGTACAAGTGCCGATCGCTATCCTTTATGGTGGACAGATAGAGAAATCGACATTCAGCCGTCTTTGGAGTCAGCTGATTGCCAAAAAGTTGAGTATAAGTACATACGTCTCTATTCAAACGGCAGCAAAAGATGGGAGAGCGTTCTAGGTTCAAATCGATGGGTGCCACTTGACCCTGAAAATCTGTCCAGCACAATTGTTGTGGATGATGGCGCATTCGGTTATTTGCAGCCTTATCCGTTCGGATACATTGAGAAGCCTACTGTCAAGATGCCCCTCGATAAAGGATCTGAGAAGCTTAAAATTGTAGTTATTGGCAGTTCCGTTGCATTAGGTCATAAAGCCTGGCTATTGAAAGGTTGGGCCTGGCTGTTAGGACAAACTTTGCAGGAAAAATACGGGCACCAACTCGTGAATGTGTCGGAAGTAGGGGCGAATATTAGCAGAACGATCGCCCGGTTTGAGTCAGTTGTCACGCCAGAACAACCGGATGTAGTGATTATTGCCCTATCCCTAGGCAACGAAGGGTTAGCCTATTGTCTCCCTCACCAACGCCGAGCAGTACAGCGGCGGTTTGAAAGTGGCTTGCAGCAGCTTGTGAAAATGACGCGGGACATAGGAGCACGTCCGATTCTCGGCGGGGTTTATCCCAATGGCGACTATGAGTCGGAACATTACTGGTTGCTAAGGGACACACACAACCGGATGCTGAATTGGGGCGTAAGCGTACTAGATTGGTTGGCAGCCGTGGATAATGGGCAGGGACACTGGAAAGTGGGGACATTTTTCGACCCGGCTCACCCTAACACAGTTGGTCATCGCCTCATGTATCAGGCGATCGCTCTGCACTTGTTTGAGATCAACAAAAACGAATTGGCAAAAGAAAAACAACGCTACCAGCAGCCGAATGAAGTCCCGATCTTTGATAATGAGGGATTCCATGTTTGGGCTTGTATTGAAGAGAAACGTTTGCGGATCATCAATCGCTCACAATACAGCTACACCATCGCTCCCTATTGGCAGGAATTGCAAACTGCACTGCAAAGTCAGGCAGGATTGATACCAGGTATTTACATTGCCAAATCTGCACAGCAAGGGATGCTCCCCTTCTTCGCCGTCCAAGAAGATGGCGCGATCGCAACCATACTAGAAATCCCCCCTGGTGTTGACCTAGAATATAGCGCTGCCTTCAATCTCTTTTGGTCGAACAACTCAAAACTTTTGTTCTATGACGGGCATCTGGGGATTTTGCAAGCGGACGATCACCACCTCTGGGTGATTAATGAATCAGATAACGAGTACAACATCCAGCCTATGTGGCAAGAGGTACGCTTAGCACTGAAAGCCATGCCATCGGGTGTTTATGAAGATCCGCTTCATCCCGACATTCCCTTTCGCACCATGATGATTAGCAACGACGGGTTAGAAAGCCGGGTGAAAGCACCACCAAAATCAGCGGTGTTTTTCCAATACAAGTGCAAATTATCGGATATCAGCCGTGTGGCTATTCTTCCCCTTGGCGATCGCTGTGCCGTCCGCATGATGCTGTATAAGATGGAGTACGATGGGCCCGCTTTTCCGTTTGATCTAACGCGCACCACCAATATTGGAGATGTTGCGGATGCGATCGAAAACGGTTTTGATGATATGTGGAACCCTGCCTTCCTGCATTACAGCCCCGATGCAGGCAGAATTTACCACAGTAAGTGGTCGGGTCTATCCTTTGCCCATGAAGTCGAAGAGACAGACGACCCGACGGGCGATATGTCTACCGTTTATGAACGAATGCGCCTTCGTTACACAGCACGCTCTGAACGGTTTTGGTACGTACTGCAAAATTGCGACCAAGTGCTTTTCGTTCGCACAGGAATTAGCGATCGCGGTGGCGTTATTGATCTGGTCAACAAGCTGGAAAAACAATGCCACGGGAAACCATTTCAACTCTTGCTCCTTTCTCCCCAATCCAACCATGAGTTTTTAGACCTTCCCAACGTGCTGCATTACAATGTCGAGTTTAATCCCGATCGCATGTATGACGATTTGGGACACTGGATGTACTGCACAGAGGTGATGCGTCAAATTCTGGAATCCCTTGGGGTATCTAGCAAAAACCTCTTCTGGTGTCCACCTAAAATACCAAAGGAGTGGAAAACTAGGTAGGGCGATGCCTGCGACGGGCTGCGTCAATGCTTTTCGACTACTCAAGCCCTTCTATATAATGCGGCTTACAAACATAACTACGACTAGAGAAGCAGTATAAATATTGGGCTTGCTCTAATTTTTTCTGTTATGCAACACCTTACGGTAAAACCTTTCTTAAACTTCACACTATACTTCACACTATGGCATTACGATAGATGTAAAGAATGATGATGCACAATCTCTAGAAGCCTCGCAAAGGATGTAGAAAGTGGTCAATACCAATCCATTCATTGCACAGCCGCCCAAGGAAGTGCCGTTACAAAACGCACCGCTGATTCGAGTGATCGCGCAAGTACTCTTTCCTTCCATTCTTTCGATGGAAGATAAGGAATTTGTTCGTTCATTCCAAGAAGCGATTAGGGAAAATTACCCTTACCTACAGCCTGAGCAAACTCAGGGCTTCGTTTTTGGCCCTCAAGGTCTTGTACCAACTGTGCCTCAAATAACTTGGCGATTTGTGGACAAAACAGAAACTTGGCGTGTCTCATTAGCACCCAATTTTTTGGCACTTGAGACAACTGTTTACTCAAGTCGCAGTGATTTTCTGGAACGTCTAGAAAGCTTACTTATTGCTCTTAAAAAAAATTTTCATCCTAATATTGATATTATTGAGCGATTCGGTATGCGATACATCGATAGACTTGTTGGACAAAATATAGATGATCTATCATTACTGGTAAAACCTGAGATAGCTGGCATTGCAACTGCTGGATTCAGAGAATATATTCATCAAAATATTAATCAATCTTTGTTCATCATCCCTGATGGAGGGGAACAAATCATTGCAAGGTGGGGACTCGTTCCTGCTGACACAACTTTTGATCCTGCGGCGATTGAACCTTTTGCTGAGTCTAGCTGGATACTGGATCTAGATATGTCTCTCTCAAAAAAACGAGATTTCAGTATTGAAGCTTTGATGAATGAAGCAAAACAATTTTCTGAAAGAATTTATACGTTCTTTCGATGGGCAGTGACTGATGAGTTTTTGCGGCGGTTTGGAGGTGAATTATGAGTGATTTGCTAGACAGAAAACTTGATCTATTACCGAATACTTCTGCACTTGGAGCTATGCGGAAATCTATCGTTAATCGCTTTCCCTCTATAATTTTAATGGCTCCTAATAGCACTGCTAATTCTATAACAAATAACAGGAATGTTTTGGCCCCTTTAGAGATGACAACGAGTGGGCTGACTCTACCATCAACTAGTTCTCCAGAATCAACACAGAAGGCTCTTAGCGAACTGAGAAGATTGAGTGGATTAACCTGGGATCAACTTGCTAAACTCTTCAATGTCTCACGCAGAAGCCTTCATTTTTGGGCAAGTGGGCAGCCATTATCCCGCTTTAATGAAGAGCATCTTCATCGAGTCTTAGGTGCTATTCAATACATTGATCGAGGAAGCGCAAGTCTCAATCGCAGTCTTTTACTGAAACTTGGCAGTAATGGTACACCCCTTTTTGACTTAATGCTTGTAGGTAAATACGAAGAATTCAAGCAGATTATTGGTTCCGGTAATGCACCTCCAAGACCACAGTTAAGTTCTTTGTCTGAAGATGTACGTGCAGCACGTAGACCACAGAATCCAGCAGAACTGGTTGACGCTCTCCAAGATCCTATCCATCTTGAAGTTGGACAATCCAGACCTGGTAGAGCCGCAAGGAGTCGAAAAAATCGTAGTGGTCAATGAGCGTGATGTTTGGATTCAAAAAGTAGACACCACTCTTAAAAAGTGGTGTCAGGGTGATTGTGTACTTGGAGAACACTGGTTTGTCCATCGCTTTAATCCTCAACACCCTTTGACATCTGATTCTGCTGATGTTGCAGAATCAGAAATTGACCTTGTGGAATCCGATGTTAAAGGTTTTGTTGTGGTTACACAGACATGCGATATTGTACGCTCTTGCGCCGAGCGTCCATTCATAGAGGTAGTACCTTTGGTGGAGGTTGATGAGCAACGTTTGTCTGAAATTCAGCGAAGTAGGCGACCTCAGTTTGCTTATGTTCCAGGAGTTGCAAAATTTAATCTTGTTGCTGACCTTGATCGTGTGATGACATTAGAGAAGGCTGTTATTGCAGAATGGAAGCGTGAGCCAGGATGCGGCAATGATCAAGAGATTAGAGCATTTGGGCAAGCATTAACACGAAAACGTGCTCGATTTGCTTTCCCTGACGACTTCAACGACTTTGCTAAAAAGCTTCAAAACCGTCTGCGAGATAAGCATGATAAATCTAACACTGAAGGAGAAGCACTCCGCGCCTTACGCGAAATTAGAGTGCGTGCAGAACCTTCATGGAATAGCTCTGAAATTCGACTAATATTTTGGTTTATTCGAGACGAGGAACAGAATCAATTTGAGGAAATAGGATGGGATAAATTTCTTAAACAGTGGTTGCAATTAATCCCTGAATCTGGACGATTCCAAGCTGTAGAAGGTTCGGTAGTAGCTCTGGAAGATATGACAGCGAAGGAGTATGTTGAGAGTGATCCACTTGATTTGGATCACTTGTCATCCTAGTGTGCATAATTTTACCATCGCTATGCTCGAAATAGCTCAACCACTGTCGGTTTAGTCACTTTCCCCATAGCGTTGCGCGGTAATTCTTCAACTCTCAAAATTTGGGTTGGCACTTTATAAACAGCCAATCGCTCTTTTGCCCAACTCCTAAAAGATTCTAATGTCAACTCGCGTTGCGGTTGCAATACTAAAGCAGCACAAACCCGCTCACCCCACTCTAAATCAGCAACCCCAACCACCGCACATTCTTGAATATCTGGATGCGATCGCAACACTTCTTCAATTTCCAGAGCAGAAACTTTATACCCTCCCGTTTTAATGATATCCACACTCATCCGTCCCAGAATCCGGTAGTTGCCGTTCTCGACTACGGCGATATCTCCAGTACAGAACCAGCCATCTTGGAAGGCTTTGGCGGTTGCTTGTGGGTTTTGCCAATATTCTAGAAACACTCCGGGGCCTTTAACTTGGATTTCTCCTGGTGTTCCTGCTGGAACTAACTCTGCGTTCTCATCCACTAATCTCACTTCAACTTGAGGTAGTGGCTTTCCCACATATCCAGATAACCGTTGACCATGTAAAGGATTCGATAGCGCCATGCCAATTTCAGTCATACCATAGCGCTCAAGCAGAAAATGGCCGCTGATAGTCTGCCACTTTTCTAAAACTTGAACTGGTAACGCTGCTGAGCCAGAAACCATCAGGCGCATTTTAGCACAACCTTCTGACATGCTTTTTTGGCGATCGCTAGAGGCAGTTTCCCAAGCAGCAATCAGCTTTACATAAATCGTCGGTACTGCCATAAATAAAGTTAAATCACCGTCACCAATTCGCCTCCAAACGGTTTCGGCATCAAATTTGCTAACTATCTCACACTCCGCCCCAGCCCATAATGCACAGGTCAGGACGTTGACAATCCCATGAATATGATGCAGTGGTAGTACATGTAAAATTCGATCATCGGATGTCCATTCCCAAGCGGTAATCAAGCTAGTCAATTGCGCTTGAATATTGTGATGAGTCGTAACCACACCCTTCGGTTTACCTGTTGTACCGCTCGTATACAGAATTAATGCACGTCTGGTGATATCTAGCTCTGGGAGGCGACTAACATGATCTGGGAGCGGTTCTGAGGTGAGGATAAATCGTAAATTTTGGGCTTCGGCGATCGGGCGCAATATAGCTTCAAAATTGGGATGGGCAACAATAATCGATGCTCCTGAATTGATAATCACATACTCCAATTCTGGTCGCGGGTGAGAAATACATAGAGGTACGGCTATTCCACCAGCACGCCAAATCCCCCATTGAGTGGCTACATACTCAAACCCAGGCGGGACGAGAAAGGCGACTCGCTCCTCTTGTAAATCTTCCGCATCATTAAGAAGAACTGTCGCTATTTGACTGGAGATGTGAAGCAAATCCCAATATGTAAATGCTTCTTCAGTTGTAGCGTTGGCGCCGCCTCTCGGAACGAGAATCGCTATTTTATTGTTGTATTCTTGAGCACGAGTAATCAATGGCAGATTCACGTTTTTTACCGATTTAGGGGTCTAGTTACTGAAAGCATATAGCAATCCTAAATGAAAAACTCCACCCACAAGGGGATGGAGAATGGGGAAGAGTCCCCAAGGAAACGCCAAGAGGAGCAAGAGACAAACGCGGCTTATGCAGCTCGGATGCAAGCTCAGTATGGGATTAATCCGCCGTCCACACCCTCCATTAATGAAGATGGAAGTAATAATTGGGGGGGTATGGACACAGATAAAAAACTCCGTGATTCTTGGTGGAAACGGGTTAAATATTATGCTCAGTTAGCGATTGAGCGGGTAGAGTACGGGGTAGAATCAATTGATTGGTTAGTGGCTGTATGGTATATACGTGTGTGGTGGTAAAAATACTGGTGGTGTTGGCTGTGGGTATTTACATGGAGGCAGAAATACTGGCGGTGTGGGTCGAGGGGCACGGATACCACCTGTTAAAAGTATTACTTCCGAATCCGTTAGTTCATTGAGAAAACTTTCACAATCTTGAAAGAGATTAGAGCCAACAGGATACAGGTTAGAAATTTCGATATTAGACATTGGTTTTTTCTCGATTAGGTAAATTAGCTTTCATTAAGACTTTATATCTTCTAATTTGGGAATTTATAATTATCATCAAATATTAATAATTAATTGAACATCCGGCGACGGTCTATTTATCGCAACTTGCCCCCGGCTTCCGTCCAGCTATGGGACAAGCTCTAAATGCGATCGCTCGACTATTAACCGATGGTATTTGTGATGCGTTGACCTTAAACTGGACAGGGCTGCGTTATAAACATACGGCGGCGGTACGAGCTACATTAATAGAGAAGCACTCACCAGCTTAGTAACTACTACCGTCCTCAGAAAACTACAGATTTGAGTTGTGCAAGATTAATTTCGGGTATATATGATGCCTGCGATAGCTTTAGTGAACAGTCAATTACAGATATTAAATCACTTAGTGGGATAGGAACTTGAGGTGAGAAAGTACTATCAGCTATGTCGTTTAAGACTTCTGGTGTTGCAACATTTCCAGGGTTAATTACCGTGACGCTAATTCCAGTATTACTTAGTTCAATTTGCAAAGCTTGTGCCGCACCGCGTAGCCCAAATTTAGAAGCTGTATTTGCGACTTCTCTTGATGCTTGATGATCCAAACCTGATAGGGAGCCGATAAGAATTATTTTTGGAAATTTGGATTTTTTAAAAGATGGAATTAAGCCTTTTACTAACTTAATTGGAGCTATGAGGTTGACAGCTATTACGTGATCAATTTCATCATAACTACTGTTGCTAAAATTATAGTCAGTGGTAAATGCACATTTTTCCCAGGTTCCTCCGAGAAAAAGAAGCGCATCTAGAGAGCGATCGTTAAAAACTGCACAAACTTTATCAATACCTTCTTGTTCTGAGATATCTGCCTTAACCCACTTTCCAAATTTTGATGCATTCCGTGAAACACATACTAAGTTTCTTACTTTGTCTTTGTCTTGGTAATACTCTGCTACTGCCAGACCTATCCCACGGCTACCACCAATAATAAGCATGTTTTCTATAAACATCTCACATGACCAGCACTTCAACTACTGTATCTACCATCGATAATACAGACATAATACAGTCTCCAGACGCTTGATCACAATCAATTTCCCAAACCTCATCTGAAGCGGTAACAAGTATATCCGTTGCAGCTAAAACCAAAGGCTGGAAGTGATTGCAAATTATTCTAAATTATCAGAACGTTGAAACACTACCGAAAGATTATTTGCCGGCATTTGATAAGTCTGTTTCAAAGTTAAATTTTGTGCGCTAGCCGCTGCTACAACATCATCGAAGTCACGCACGCCCCACTCTGAATTTTGGGCGCGTAAAGATTCGTCAAAAGTTGCATTACTCGGTGCTGTATGTTCTCCACCTTGTTTGAAAGGCCCATATAAATAGAGGATACCTCCTGGTGGCAAGATACGACCTGCTCCAGCCATTAGTCCCAGACAGGCTGACCAAGGTGAAATGTGAATCATATTGATGTTGACTATAGCAACAATTGGCGATGTATCAAGCCGCTCACTTAGTGCGTCTTTCTCCACTGCCCAAACTGGTTCTCTAACATCAAGTTCAAGCGGTGGATAAAGATTATCATCAGGAAAGTGTTCAGCCCATGCAATGATACTGGCTCGTAATTGCGGATTTGCATCTGTTGGTAACCACTTACGAGGGCTGAGCCTGGGGGCAAAAAATATTGCGTGTTCGCCAGTACCACTTGCTATTTCCAAGATAGTTCCACTCGCAGGCAATACTTGTAAAAGTACTTCTATAATTGGTTCGCTATTGCGCTGGGTGGCTGGTGCGTATTGTCGTGCATCTTGTGGTGTCTTCATTTTATTTTTAAGCACATACTAAATCTCATCCTATTCGCGATCGCGTCGCTCCTAGTAGATATTCCCAGTTCTTTCAATATCAACTGGCCACGGCGATCGCGAGTCAGACGCCCCTACGGATTCTCGTTCCTCGCTAACGCTACCGCTATGCTATCAAGCTTCAGAGTCCCCACCCATTCCCCAT
>NZ_JADEXR010000158.1 GCF_015206995.1 aff. Roholtiella sp. LEGE 12411
GAACGGGTTCATTTCTTTGAACAAGATATTAATTCCCGTCCTTTTGAAATTTGCGATCGCTTGTGGGTGAAAAATCACCTTGAAGAAGATGAGGAAAAACTACGGGTTTCAAGATAGACGTGGTTTAAGAGTATTTACGCTAAATTAGTTATTTTGTAATAAGTCTAGTATTTTTGTCTACTTCAAAATAGTCTTTAAGTATACTAAACAGTAGGAGGTATTATATGACATCTCTTCCTGACTATAAAAATGATCCTGAAGCTTACGAAATTGAAGAACGCTCTCGTCCAGACGAAATGCTCATGCTTGAGGTTGCTGGCGAAATGGCGGTAAAATCACTTGAGAATATCCATAATGCCGCTGTACTCGATTTGTGTTGTGGTACTGGACTTTCTTTAGAACATATTATTAATCATCCAAATATCTTATGTGCTGTAGGCGTTGATATCTGCCAACCATACCTAGACTTTGCCAAAATAAAATACGAACAATATAGGTTGAAACCAACTTTTATCCTTGGCGATGCCATATCAGTTAAACTCCCACGTGAGAAATGGGATGTGATCATGTTGGCATCAGCCTATCATCATATCGAACATGAAAGAAAAGTTGAATTCTTAAATCGTGTACACTACCTCCTTGATAATTCTGGCTATGCAATCATTGCAGAAAATGTTTTACCCGAATATGAAGAAGGTAATACTAAAGAATATGCTTATGCTGTTAAACAGTTTTATTCTGAAGTTTTGAATACTGCAAAACAAAAAAATCCTCACCTTCCTGATTATGTCGCGAATCTAATCAAAAGAGTGGCCCAGTATGGTTATGATGGAGACTATGAATATAAGGTTTCTCTATCGCTGCTACTAAGAGATTTAGCTAAAGCTAGACTTCAGATTGTGACACAAAAGCGTGTTTGGCCTAAAGATGAATCTCAATTGGGTAGAACCGGTGGTAACTATGTTTTTAAAGTATGCTGTTTGTGAAAAATACACATACTAATTTAATATATGAGAAAATTTTTTAATCAGAATTTAGCTGAAGAATCTCAAAGGATAAAAGAATGGATAGTTCCTTAAAAAGAAACATCGCTTTTGCTTTTATTGGTGCATTGTTTTCTTTTATTTTAACGTTAAGTAGTACAGCATCAATAGCACCCTCAGAACAGCTACACAAAATTATCTTACCTGCGATTATCTCAATCCCTCCAGGTTTAATTGCTGGATTGCTTTTTGCTTTTATTCAAACTTATCAAGAAACGCTAATAGAATATAAACAAGAGGTTAGGGGATTAACTAAAATCCTTGATAAGAATGAAAAACATCTTGAACAAATTTATGATTTTGTTGATGCAGCAAAATCTAGCTTAAATCATTATGCTACTGTCAGGGGATTGCTGATTGCGAGTAAAACTCACAGATATTTAGTAGAAAGCTTCATTGAAAAAGCGGTAGGACATCCTTGCTATATACCAAGAGCTTCTGAAGATGACTTCTACGAAATACTAACCTTGGGTATTAGGGCGTCATCTAGAAGCTGGTGTGCAATTCACCAAGGACAAATTAGCAAGTTAGGTTTTAACCCTATTGATAGCGAGGGAGAATTTTACTTTTCGTCCTTAAGAAATTCAGATTCTCATATCGATAAAAAAAGAATAATTATTCTTACTAAAGATGAACAAAAAGAGCTGACAAATCCCGATATTATGAAAGCATTTTGGGATAAGACAGGTAGAGACATCCCATCTTACTGGATTAGCGATGATTATTTCTACAATTTAACTAGGCTGAGCCGGGATATCAGAGTAGATGATTGCGCTCTGCATGATGATGAAGTACTTCTTCATTATCATCGTGAAAATAAATTAATTATGCTGGCTTTTGAAGATAGTAGAGATCCTATTTGGAGTGCGGTGAAGAAACTTTTTCAAAGGTTAGATACCTTAGAGAATAGAAAAACTTCAGAATTTAATTTCATTACTCAACAGCAAATTGATAATTTCAGAAATCAACAAAGTTCTCCTTAGCAATATCATAATTAAAGTAGTGTAAATTACCAAAGCCATTTTCTTTGAGAATATATACTACTTATGTGGTATGGATTTAGCGATAAATCATAACATTGGGTTTAAGAATTTTGCCAAAGTGTCATCTCATTTAAGATTATCGTGTTTTCAGCTACAGTTATATTCAAGCGAAGTAAGCAACAATATTGATAAATAACTAGAAATGCAGCCCTTTCAGTAAACAATGCTGCTGTTTCATGAAACCTCGAATTATTGTTTGTGGCTTAGGACGTACTGGATATAAAATCTTTCGTTTGCTGAGACAGCAAGGAGCGTTTGTCGTTGGTATTCATCACAAACCCATTCTTGGCGAAGACACAAAAGATGTGATTGTCGGTGAATTACAAGCAGCTGCTACCCTGAAAGCAGCGGGAATTGAGCAGACACAGACTTTAGTGATTGCTGGGCCTGATGATGCTCTAAATTTGTCAATTATGATGCAGGCGCGGGTGCTGAATCCTCAAATTCGGATTATCAACCGCTTTTACAATACAAATTTGGGGGAGCGCCTGGATTATACTTTGCCTAATCATTTGAGTATGAGTGTTGTGGGTTTGGCAGCACCTGTATTTACTTTTGCAGCATTAGGAAACCAAGCGATAGGACAAATCAAATTATTTAAGCAGACTTGGCCGATTCATGAAGAATACATTGATGAAAACCATCCGTGGAAAGGCCGAAAGCTAAGTGATTTGTGGGAAGATCGATCGCGGATGCTAATTTATTACTTACCGATGGAAGGTGAGATGAATTTGGTATCTGCGGTGCTATCGGGACAACAGATAAAAGTAGGCGATCGCTTAATCATTGGTACTCAACCTTACGTCCGTTCTAAGCGCAGATCAATGATTAGAAAACTGCTGAAAGTCTTAAGCAATTTTAGGCAGTTTCAACAACACGGGCGCTCAGTACTAGTTGGTGCTATTGTTTTACTCGCGGTTATTATGGTAGCCACACTCACCTACATGTCTGCTGAGTTGAAGTTGTCTGTTGTGGATGCTCTATATTTTTCTGTAGGCATGATTACCGGAGCAGGTGGTAATGACAAAGTTGTAGAAAAAGCTCCCGACAGTATTAAACTATTTACCGTTGTCATGATGCTAGTTGGGGCAGTGGTGATTGGTATTTGGTACGCAATGCTCACCGATTTTGTCCTAGGAAGCCGCTTTAAGCAGTTTTGGGATGCTGCTCGCATTCCCCAGCAAAATCATTATATTGTCTGTGGCTTAAGTGGTATTGGTCTGAGAATCGTCCAGCAACTCCACGCTAGCGGGAATGATGTTGTAGTGATTGAAACTGACTGCAATAACAGATATGTCAACACTGCTAGAGGACTGGGTATTCCCGTAATTCAGGGTGATGCCAGTTTTCGCGCAACACTCAAAGCCAGTAATATAGATTCTGCCGCGGCAGTGCTTGCTGTTACCAGCAATGATGCCATTAATCTAGAAATTGCCCTCAAAGCAAAAGGGCTAACACCTAACATTCCGGTGATTGTCCATTATGCTGATCCCGATTTTGCTGGTATGGCGCAACAAGTATTTGATTTCGAGGCCGTACTGAGTCCTGCGGAACTAGCCGCCCCAGCTTTTGCTGCGGCTGCACTTGGAGGACGAATCCTTGGTAATGGCATCACAGCTGATAGTCTTTGGGTGGCTTTTGCTACGGTGATTACACCACTACACCCCTTATTTGGTCAGCGTGTAAAAGATGTAGCAATGTCTGCTGATTTTGTTCCTTTGTACTTAGAAACGAATTACCAAACCCTTCACGGGTGGGATTTACTAGAAACCAACCTCAGCGCTGGGGATATTTTATATATGACTATGCCAGCAAATCGGTTATATAAATTGTGGCGTGACGAGCGATCGCAGATCATGATGAGTTGATTATTTCAATGGTCAATAGTCAAGGGTCATTAATTATTCTCTCCCCCACTCCCCTTATTGATGCACTTGCAACCAAGCTATTAAATCCTCTGTCGTTGAGAAATCTAACAGAGCTTCACCAAGAGCTTCTAGCTGGACACTAGAAAGCTGTTGAACCTGTGCTTGCAACTCTGGAGAAACTGTACCCAGTCGGCGCGTGAGTAGGCGTAGAGCTAGTGTCACCTCTCCTTGTTGAATACCTTGTTGAATACCTTGCTGAATACCTTGCTGCACACCTTCTTGCAGAATTTCTTGATATAGGGGTGATTCCCGCATAAGTTCCTCTCTGAGAAATTGTCGAACTAAATCCTCTTCAAATTTCAGCCTTGCCAACACTTCCACACATGCAGAAATGTTTCGTTGTTTGTCTGGTTCTTTGATCATATCGACTTTTGCAGCTACTTGCTCTAATAAGCCTGCGGGAGAGTCTGTATGAGCTAGAACTGCTAAAGGTAGTAGTCCCGGATTTGTTAATAACAGAGATGGGTCTTGTTCCCAGATTCGCACAACACGGTAAGAGTGGAAAGTTTTATCTACAGCAAATTGGTTAATGTAAACTGCCTCAGATGTGGTTTCCTTCAAGAAAATAACCACCTGTTCAATGGGACAATTATACTTACGGTAAAGCCTGACCCAATAATCCAACATCCGCAAGGGTAGAGTTGGTTTGGAAGCAGGTACAGTCTGAAATTCTAAGTGGAGAATCTGGTTACATTCTGGCAGCAAGTAAAGGGCATCAGAGCGAATAGGTTCAAGGTTAAGTTCAGTGGGTAATGGCTGAATTGCCGTGATATCGCCATCAAGTAGCCAATTTACAAACGCGGCTGGATACTCGACCGCTAGATAGCGACAGATGTTGTCGTAAGCCAAGAGGATGAAAAAATAGGATGGACTATACAATTTTAGGGATTGTATGTCTACTATGACGTATACGCAAAATGGGTTGTCGTTAGAAATCGCCAGTACTAAAATAATTTGCGTGGTCAGTGCTAAAAAAAGTTCCTTAATTAGCACTTAGTAAATTAAATAATCACAGTAATTTAACTTAAAATTACCTCAATTTGAGTTCTGAGCTTAAACGATGGAGTTCTAATCTTGAAGCTTTGAGTTTTCAGCTTGAATGAAGGAGTTCTAATCTTGGAGCTTTGAGTTTTCAGCTTGAACGATGGAGTTCTAATCTTGGAGCTTTGAGTTTTCAGCTTGAATGAAGGAGTTCTAATGTTGAAGTTCTGAGTTTTCAGCTTGAATGATGAAGTGCGATCGCAAAGTTTTATCTAAACTTTAACAGTACACTCAGATTCAGCAATTTCCAACAGCAGTAATTTACTCTAAAGATTCCATCCACTGAATACACCTTTGCATTTGCTGGTGCATGGTATCAGCATCAGCATGAAACCTCCGTCCATGACCAGGTAGTACCCACTCAAAAGAGTAATTAGCCAATTGATGCATTGATTTAATCTGTTGTGACCAAGAATACCAGCAGACATCGTGGAATGCAACCAACTGGTGTAAGCTTTCTGACCAAGCGAGATGGTCGCCAGTGAAGAGAAACTTGTTTTTGTAAAGTAGAACGGTGTGTCCTTTGGTGTGACCGGGAACTGGAATAATTAATAAATCTGGAGTCAGGGCAAATGGTTCAGAACCAGTTAACTGTATTTCCACATTGCGAGTACCAGTAGAAATCTCATCAGTGTGGAGAATGCGATCGCAGTGAAAATGCTCAGCAAACTTTTGATGATCTGCTACATCATCCCGATGAGTCAGGTACATATAACGGATTTCACCCATTTCTTCTAAACGCTTGACCAAAGGCGGCGTGAATCGAGGAGAATCCACCAATATATTACCTTCTGGAAGTTGAATTAAATAGCTAGCAGCACCATAGGATTTTTCAGAATGATAGCCGCAGTGGTAAATATTTTCGTTTACTAATATCGGAAAACTCTGCTGAGCAATTTTGATATCTTGCGGCTTTTCAACTGTACCAATGGAACTAGTGGGACAAGATAACAGTGCTTCCAGGGCTGCTAATCTTTCTGCTTCGTTTTGTGGTTGATGGTAAACTACTGACTGTTGATCAACGCGAGAAAATACTCCAGAAGTCATCCAGCGACAGGTATCACAATCAATACAGGTAGTATCTACATAAAAATCGCCGTTGACATTTTGGGTGTGACGCAGATTTAAATGAGCCATATTAAACCTCTGGTTTCCAGCCGCTGACTGGAAAGTGATAAACTCCATATCACTACGCTAGCAAAAGTAACTTCAGACTATGGACTTCGCTAGATACAAATTATGTCAAGCTGGAGGGAGGAGTAAAGTTGATGTTTAGCTATTGTAGTCAGCTACAGTTAAGGTCTTCTAAAGAAGATAAATAAATTTTGGAATTTTGGATCTTTTAAAATGCGATCGCGCTCTCAAAAGTTGGCAACGCGATCGCTAGATTGTACATTTCTAACCAATAAAATGCAGCTGATTAATCACCCCACTAATCAGATGATGGGTAATAGGCAGACTATCTACTACCATACCCAAACACAACAGCATCATGTAGGAAATGGAATAGAGAAACAACTCTTTAGCTACAGTGCGATCTTCTGGGTTTTGTAACAACCGCCAAGATTTGTGGATAAATAATCCTCCCAGACTTACGGCGATCGCAGCATAAAGAATTCCACTCGCCCCCAAAGGATAAACTAACAACAGCGTTGCCACTACTGTAACCAGAGTGTAATACCAAATTTGTCGTACTGTTGCCGTATCCCCCACAACCACTGGTAGCATTGGTATCCCAACTTTTGCGTAGTCGTCCCGGATCATCAAAGCTAACGCCCAAAAATGGGGGGGTGTCCATAAAAAGACAATCGCAAAAATTAACCATGCTGACCAGCTTAAAGTGCCTGTGACAGCAGCCCATCCGACTAATGCGGGAATTGCTCCAGCTGCTCCACCAACGACGATATTTTGGGTGCTATGGCGTTTGAGCCAGTGGGTATAGACCAAAATGTAAAAGACGATACCAGAGAAGGCTAGCAGTGCAGCTAGGAGGTTGGCGAACACTGTTAGTAGTGTGAAGGAAATCGCAGCCAGTGCGATCGCAAAAATCAAAGCATCACGTGGCTGTACCTTACCGGAAGGCAGAGGACGATGGCGCGTCCGCTCCATTTCATAATCAATATCCCGGTCATAGATACAATTAATCGTCTGGGCGCTTGCAGCAGCCAAAGTGCCACCAGTCAAGGTTACTAGCAACAGCAATGGATCTACTTCTCCCTTAGCAGCAATCCACATACTCCCAGCTGTGGTAATCAAAAGCAACGGGATAATCCGAGGTTTTGTTAACTGGTAATAGCTTTGAATCACTTGTAGAAAAGTTTCGTGGTGGCGAGAGACATTAGTCTCAATCATGTTGGCTCTAGTTCCTTATTTTTCAACAACTTATATGCAGCCCCCGCTCAAGCTGGCTCTTTGAGTCGAACGAAAACATAGATTTTCCGCATCTGCGTGGGTCGCAATACTCGCCGTTGCGGCTTTCATTAGTGCTGAGTTCTGAGTTAAGAGGGGAAAGACTTACTGCAACTTCCCCACTCCCTACTCAGCACTCAGCACGGGCTAAATGCCCCGCTACCGCTAACGTGACTCAGCACTAACTGAGTCGCGCAGTGCTAGAACTGTGAAAGCCACCAAACTACCCAACAACGCTGCTCCTACAGCTTGATGAGAGACGGTGAGAGGCTCGACTTGTAGATGTAATCGGAAAGTGGCAACTCCCAACAAAATTTGTAAGCTCAACAACCCAGCAGCCATATTTGCCAGTCGCCGCAAAGTTGGATGTAGTGCCGGTGTACGCCAACAGATAAATACCATTGCCAAGATTACCAGCGTTGGCGGCACTAAACCAGCAATATGGCTATACATCACAGTACAAAGTTGAGAACTGCCAAAGCATTGATGTAGTGCCCAGCGAGAACCTACCAAAGCACCTAGTAGACTTTGCAGGTAAACAAAAACCACGGCAGTTAAGCCCACCCAAGGCAATTTACCAGCAGTTCCAGTGCCCTGGTATGGTGTGAGTGCCGTGCCAATGATCAATAGGGTAGTGAAAAATAACAGCGCCGTTCCCAAGTGGGCGGTAACAATATCAAACCGCAACAGTTCGGTAACGGTGAGTCCACCTAAAATGCCTTGGAAGGCGATTAAAAACAGGGCAAATGTTGATGCCCAAGGTAGCCAGACGGGTAAAAAACGACGATGCCACCAGGATAAACCACAGAGTGCGATCGCGCTTATACCAATCAAAGCTGCATCCAATCTGTGAAACCACTCCAAGAACACTTGGAGATTCATTTGCTTGGCTGGTACCAGTTCGCCATAGCATAAGGGCCAGTCTGGGCAAGCAAGACCAGCATTCATCACGCGGGTGGCACTGCCTATTGCCATCAAAATCAAGGTGGCTATGCATATTTTCCACACCAAGCGACGAATCAGTTCCTTGGGCTTTTGCTGCTCAGCTGCGGCTTCATTTTGTTGTTGTAGGACAAATTCGCTCATGAAGGATACCTTCTGCCCGCTCTTGGTAGTAGCTCTCTCAAAATTTTCAATTTTCAATACCGAACGGACACTTTGACGCCAGTCACCTTAAACTAGCCAGCCGTCTGCCAACAGAAGTCAGTTCGCAGGCTTTTAGTGCCACTCTAAACTTGGGGAAGTTCCCCCCGTTGAGCGGACTGGCGTGGGAAACTTTTTTGGCAGTTGCTCATAAACAGCTGCCTTACCACAGTGCTGCTTCCTCAACGAGGAAACCTCCAAAATTATGATTGGAGCAAACCTCCGCTCAGACTTCTGTTGGCTACTTAAGTGTCCTCCCCATCTCTACCCTAGCGTATGGCCAAGGTTTATAAATTGGCTTTCACTTATACTTTGAATCACTTTAGCTACTTTTAGCTGTAAGCTTTAGTTCTTTTTCAAGTTGTGAGAAATTGATTAATGACAATTATTTTATCATCCTGAATTTTTCCACTGAATTTACATCTGCTTTTGGCAGTATCTAATAAACCCCTTGTACCCAAAATTAGTAAAATAGCTAAAAAAATTAATAAAAATTTCAGACCTTCTGCCCCCATGCCTGGCAGCCTAGACTACCTTAGTAAGTGAGCAGCTTTAACATAACGTAGTAAATTCAATTAGTAAGCCGTGAAGATTCCAAGTTCCATCTGGACATTACTCATTGGCATCGTGCTAACGCTAGTCAGCCTTTGGTACGGTCAAAATCATGGTCTGTTGCCAGTAGCAGCAACGGATGAAGCCGTCTTGGTAGATGGCCTGTTCAATACGATGATGATCGTTTCTACAGGTATATTTCTGCTCGTCGAAGGTATTTTGATTTACTCCGCATTTAAATATCGTCGGCGTGCAGGTGACAATGAAGACGGCCCACCAGTTGAAGGGAATGTGCCTCTAGAAATACTCTGGACGGCGATCCCAGCAATTATCGTGCTCGGCATTTCTGTTTACAGCTTTGATGTATACAACGAGATCGGTGGCTTTGATCCCCATGCGATCCATGAAGCCCCCATGTCTCAAGAATCGATGACAATGATGCCTGGGGCAGCGATCGCCGCAACTTTGAACGATACACCACCCAGCACAGAACCCAACCTCAACCAAGAGAAATCTGATGAGGCAATGCAAGACCCAGCCACCGCAGCAGTCCGCAATGCTGACCAAATTCCTCAAAAGCAGAATGCTCCTGGTATAGGTGTTGTTTCACCCACCATTGGGGGCAGTCCTGATCAAGCAGGACAACCACCAGAATTGCGGATCAACGTCACTGGTTTACAATATGCCTGGATTTTCACCTATCCAGAAACTGGTATAACTACAGGTGAAATGCACGTTCCTATTGGGAAAGAGGTGCAAATTAATATGACAGCCAACGATGTCATCCATGCATTCTGGGTTCCAGAGTTCCGCCTCAAACAAGATGCGATTCCCGGTAGACAGAGTGAGATTCGCTTTACGCCTAAAAAAGCAGGCGATTATGCCCTGATTTGTGCGGAACTTTGTGGCCCTTACCACGGTGCGATGAGAGCATCAGTAGTAGTTGAGACACAAGAAGCGTTTGACAAATGGGTGCAAGAGCAGCTAGTTGCTAGCAAAGAAACGCTAAATCAAGCTGTTGCAGTTAACCCTGCGAATTTATCCCCAAATGAATTTCTCGCCCCTTACACCAAGGGCATGGGAATTAAGCCAGAAATGTTACATCACATTCATAAGTAGTCAAGAGTCCAAAGTTTAAAGTCCAAAGTCCAGAGTAATTAATTTTGACTCTTGACCCTTGACTCTTAACCCTTGACTCTTGACCCTTGACTCTTGACTCTTCACTCCTATGACACAAGCTCAGTTGCAAGAAACTGCCAATATCCCTGCTCTTAACGAGGAGCCAGGGATTAGAAAATGGCAAGACTACTTTGGCTTTAATACCGACCATAAGGTAATTGGAATTCAATACCTGGTAACAACGTTCATTTTCTACTGTATTGGTGGCGTTTTAGCTGACTTAGTTCGCACGGAATTGCGAACGCCAGAAGTAGATTTTGTCACGCCAGAAGTTTACAACAGCTTATTTACACTGCACGCCACAATCATGATTTTCTTGTGGATTGTGCCAGCTGGTGCGGGTTTTGCTAACTTTCTGATCCCCCTGATGATTGGGGCCAAGGACATGGCATTCCCACGTCTCAATGCTGTTGCCTTTTGGATGATTCCGCCTGCTGGTTTATTGCTGATTGCTAGTTTGGTGGTAGGCGATGCACCGGATGCAGGTTGGACTTCCTACCCTCCCCTAAGCCTGGTAACAGGTCAAGTGGGTGAGGGAATTTGGATTATGAGCGTCCTCCTTTTAGGTACGTCATCAATCCTGGGGGCAATCAACTTCCTTGTGACGTTGCTAAGGATGCGTATCCCAGGTATGGGAGTCCATCAGATGCCTTTGTTCTGCTGGGCAATGTTTGCTACCTCGGCACTGACTCTGGTATCTACGCCAGTACTAGCAGCAGGTTTAATTCTGCTGGCTTTTGACTTATTGGCGGGAACAACATTTTTTAACCCGACTGGGGGTGGCGATCCGGTTGTTTACCAGCACATGTTCTGGTTTTATTCTCACCCAGCGGTTTACATTATGATTTTGCCCTTCTTTGGGGCAATTTCTGAGGTGATTCCCATACATTCCCGTAAGCCAATTTTTGGCTATAAAGCGATCGCCTACTCCTCTCTTGCTATCAGCTTTTTAGGGCTAATCGTCTGGGCGCACCACATGTTTACCAGCGGTATCCCCGGTTGGTTACGGATGTTCTTTATGATCACCACTATGATCATTGCCGTTCCCACCGGAATTAAAATTTTCAGCTGGTTAGCAACTATGTGGGGTGGAAAAATCCGGCTCAACAGTGCCATGCTCTTTGCAATGGGTTTTGTTGGCACTTTTGTGATTGGCGGGATCAGTGGCGTGATGTTAGCGGCGGTGCCGTTTGATATTCACGTTCACGACACATATTTTGTAGTAGCACACTTGCACTACGTCCTTTTTGGTGGTAGTGTTCTCGGCATTTATTCAGCGATCTACCACTGGTTCCCGAAAATGACAGGGCGGATGCTGAACGAATTTTGGGGTAAAGTGCATTTTGCCTTGACAATAGTTGGTCTAAACATGGCCTTCTTACCCATGCACAAGTTAGGAATGATGGGTATGAACCGCCGCGTTGCCCAATATGACCCCAAATTTACCTCTCTCAACGAAATCTGCACCTATGGTGCTTATATACTGGCAATTTCCACATTTCCTTTCATTATCAATGCGATTTGGAGTTGGTTGTACGGAGAGAAAGCTGGTAATAATCCCTGGAGAGCACTAACCTTAGAGTGGATGACTACCTCACCACCAGCAATTGAGAATTTTGACAAACTCCCAGTCTTAGCTACAGGCCCTTACGACTACGGCTTGGAAAATGCTAAAAAAGGTGTACCCTTATCTGATCCCAATCCAGTCCTGTCTGGTGGCCCGAACTCGGTGTTAAGAGCAGAACCCGACTCAGCGGTTGCTGCAAATCCCGAAGATCGCAAGTAAATAGGGCATTGGGCATTGGGCATTGGGCATTGGGCATTGGGCATTGGGCATTGGTCAATAACCAATAGTTATTCTTCCCACACTCCCCTACTCCCCTACTCCCCTACTCCCCTACTCCTCCACTCCTCCACTCTACACTTATCAAAATTCATGCAAAGTCAAACTATTGACCCAGCTAAAACTGAACTAAATCATCACCACGCAGCGGAAGCGGTAGATGCTCATCATGAAGAACATCCAGACCATCGTTTGTTTGGGCTAATTGTCTTCTTGATTGCGGAGGGGATGATTTTTATGGGGTTGTTCGGAGCCTATCTGGCTTTCCGTTCTACTATACCTGTGTGGCCCCCAGCAGGTACACCAGAGTTAGAACTATTGTTACCCGGTGTTAATACCGTTAATCTGATTGCTAGCAGTTTTGTCATGCATAATGCCGATACTGCGATCAAAAAGAATGATACGCAGGGTATGCGAACTTGGTTGGCAATTACTGCGGCGATGGGTGCTATTTTCTTGGTGGGACAGGTATATGAGTACACCCATTTAGAATTTGGTCTAACTACTAACTTGTTTGCTAGTGCATTTTACGTTTTGACTGGCTTCCACGGCTTGCATGTTACTATCGGCGTTTTGGCGATTGTTGCCGTATTGTGGCGATCGCGCGTTACGGGTCACTACAGTAGCGAAAAGCACTTTGGTATCGAAGCTGCTGAAATATATTGGCACTTTGTTGACGTAATCTGGATTATTCTGTTCGGATTGCTGTATTTACTCTAAGTATTAATTATTTAGTTGTTCATTCCACGCGAATAACTCAATAAGCCCCCTGTTGGGGGCTTTTTTAATTATCTTTTGCGTAATCGAGTGCTCTAAGCGTTTTTAGGGTTGCTTTCTGCGTCGCTGTTAACTTTGTAACACCTTTAACTACCGCAATAATTGCTTCGCCCAAGACAATCATAGTAAACAACCCGAAACGCTCTGGTAAGTGGGAGGCGTGGGGAAGTAACCCTAGTTGAAACTTACGTGCTGTCAAAGGTGTGGCGAAGTCAATGATGATCCCTAGTGTCCAGAGTGCGAATCGCCAAGGAATGGGTAACATAGCCAAAGTAAGGCTGCGATCGCAAAAGCTACACCGTAACGAACAGAGTCGTTATCAGCCATTTGAAAGCACACGCTAATTAGGGCTTGCTGAATAAGTCTCTCAAGCAAATGTAGAAGCCACACAGCTTACAAAATACTTGTTTCATCGCTCAGTTTCAGAATTTACCCAGCGATCGCTAACGATTGTGCAAGGGTTTTGAG
>NZ_JADEXR010000159.1 GCF_015206995.1 aff. Roholtiella sp. LEGE 12411
TCCATTGTATTCTCGTAGTAATATTTTAAATGATTTGAAATTTTCAAAGCCAAAGAAAGCTTCTTTTCATCGGCATATCTCTGAAGTGGATCTAAAGAAGATAGATTTAGTTCAAGAATGAACTCTTTTTCTGCGATTACGCTAAAACCAAAAACATCTTCATGAAAAGCTTTGGTTGGAAATTTCACTGAAAACATGGTTTCCTCCTGTTTAATTTGATAAATTGGCGATCGCATACTTTCTCAGGGCAGCGATCGCCTTTTAATTTGGACACGATTTACAAATCTCACTTCTTCACAGCTTTGCTGTAAACAATTCGTGAATTCAAACGCGAAAACGTTGTGGTTTAGCACAACGCTCTCTCAAAAAATTTAAGCGCAGCTTTTCTTAATTGCTCCTATAGCCAGTGGCCGGAGCTTCCCGCAGCAGCATACTTAGAATCAGGCGACAGTTAGCGCTGACTGGCGTTGAAAGCAACTGTCGTACCGATGCGGGAACTTTTTATTAAGAACCACTCCACCCCTTATCTCGCGTTAGCAGCTTTGACTATCCACTACTCTCACTACCTGGGGGGTTTTGCTTCTGTTCCGTTTCTTTCAAGGTTCAGTATTAAAGCACCTCTATATTTAGCTGGGAGGCTGGCGCTCGTTTCCTCCCTTATGATTAATAATAGCGATTAAACGCTTAATAGTAAAGACGTTTAATCATCAATTTTGTTCGATGTTTTTGCCCGGTAATAGCTGAAAAATTTATAGTCGATTATGCGATTAATCGTTAAATATATTATATGATTAAAGAAGTAATCGACAATAGGGGAGTAATGAATGATTACTACTTTGATAATTATGAAGAAAAAAGCTCCTCCTCCCCAGTACACGCCTAGAGATGAGAGGAAAGCTGTGCAACAAGCAAAATACACAACGAAGTGCAAATTGCAGGAATTATTAGATGTTAAGGAAATGACACGGCACGCTTTGTCTTTAGCAACCGGATTGACTAGTGCATCTATTAGAGGTTTATGCGAAAACACTACTAAGCGATATGACTCAGATACGCTTGGTGTTCTGTGTAGCTTTTTCGATTGTGAAGTCGGCGATCTAATCGTAAGAGTAGAAAGGCGAGAGGATTAGGTTAAGTATTAACAGACACAAGCAAGCAAATAAGATTCACAGATTACACCGTAAATTTAACTTGCTTTGATGAAAATCGAAGCGATCGCCCACCCTCGAAAGTCAGCGATCGCCTGTCCTATTACCTAGGAACACTATGAGTTTACCTTTAAATCAGTCCGTGTTGCTGGAGTCGAGAACGCTGAGGACTTCGGCTTTAAAAGATTTCTCTGGCGACAAAGCCTTATCCATTCTCTCCAAGGCTAAGGCAATAATTTTCGCTGTATGGAGTGGTAGTGGTTGGGCCACTACTGCACAGATCGCAGAATACTTTGAGGTTTCGGAATCAGCTATCAAGGAACTGTACAGAGTTAACCACGAAGAGTTTAGGGCTGAGGAAAGCCAAATCCTTTCAGGGAAAGACTTACGCGATGCTCGACAGAAGCTCTGTCTACCATCTAAGACATCCCAAGTCAGAGTTTTTTCGGCTCTTGGGACATTAAGAATTGCAATGCTCTTGCAGCAATCAGAGATAGCAGCCCAAGTACGAACCATCATTTTAGATTTGGTTGCATCTGTACCAATTATTACTCATAATCTCATACCCACCCTTCCCCCAGTCGAGCAGCGCCTGAAAACTCTTGTAGAGGCGATGAAGACCCTCACCGAGATCACAGGGCAAAAGCTTAGCCCATACATGGAACAGCAGATGACGGATTACGCTGCCAACCTGTTTGCTGACCATAACAGACAAGCCCTAACCGGTACACAAGAGAAGTGGTTAGGCGTGGTCAACTTTGCAGAAAGCGAACTGGGAAAGAAAGTCCCGATCAGTGGCCCTCACTATCGCGTCCACCTTGGAACATGGGTTCGCACATTTTACCCGCAGTTAGGTTCACGTCAGGAAAATCGTCTGGTTAACGGTACTCAGCAGGATGTTTATGTTTATCCTTGCCATGACCCAGTTGTCGCCGCAGGGTTGACCAAAGCTGTGGAAGAGTTTTTCGCACATCCAAGCCCTAGTGCAGCGCTAAAACAGGCGGGGGCATTCAGTAGAAAATCTTTAGTTACCGCTTGAGGACATTGGTCATCGGTCATTGGTCATTGGGCATTGGGCATTGGGCATTGGTCATTGGTCATTAGGCATTGGTCATTGGTCATTAGGCATTGGTCATTAGGCATTGGTCATTGGTCATTAGGCATTGGTCATTAGGCATTGGTCATTAGGCATTGGTCATTGGGCAAGTAGAGCGATCGCCGAATCATCAAAAATTAAGACTTTTACAAAAAAGGCAAATTCTACCTTGAGGGGAAAAGATATGCAATACAAAGGATTTGGTAATACTCCTTCTCAATTATGCAGGCGGCGGATTAATCAATATTAATCCAGTCGATGTTGAGGGGAAAAATGTTTTTGAATTTGGAGCTTAGATAAATGAAAGATATCGTTACCGTAGTCGAAAAGCTTGCCAGTGAAGCCCGTATCGATATTCCAGATGGGTTTAATTCATATCGAATTTCAGGATTCAACTAATTAACAAGGAGCTAAATATGGTATCCAAAATAGCAATTCTTAGAAATACAATTAATGAGAGATAAAAACGTGAATTCTCATTTAATCAGACGGCGAATTAAAGAGTTAGATCCTACCTATAACGACATGGAACAAAGTATTTTTAGCTGGCTAAAAACTCATGATTAAAATGCTTTTTCTCGACCTCGACGGAACTGTCCGTCGCACCAAAAGCGGAGCAACATTTATTAACGCGCCAAAAGACCAAGAAATCATTCCTGGGGTAGCAGAGGCGATCGCTCGTTACCCCAATCACCAGATAATTGGTATTACCAATCAAGGTGGTGTGGCCGCAGGGAAGAAAAGTTTGGAGGATGCGATCGCAGAACAGGAATACACGATGCAGTTGTTGCCTCAACTATTAGAGATATATTTCTGTCCTGATTACGAAGGTAAACAATGTTACAGGTTAACTACAGATAACGTCATTCGTTACGCCGCCATCAATTTTGAAGAAAACGATTTACAAAGGTGGCAAGGACAATGCCGCAAACCTAACTGCGGAATGGTTGAGATAGCAGTAGCCCAAATGTCTTTAAAAGTCAATCGAGAGGAAAGTTTATTTGTCGGCGATCGAAGCGAAGATGAACAATGTGCTGCCGCTGCGAATATCCCTTTTATGTGGGCTGCTGATTGGAGGGGTGTATGAGCGTTGCAAACTTACCAGCAACCACAGACTGGACAAATGATGACTGGGAGACACCCGATAACATTGCACTGTTTATGTCCCAACTGGTGTGCAAGAGCGATCGCCGTATTCTAGAGCCGTGTTCTGGAAGTGGACAAATCATCAAGTTCTTGCCAAAACATATCGATTTGTGGGCTATTGAAATTAATTACGCCAGAGTTTGGGAGCAAATTAAAGTAGGTGGCTTGATGCATCAACTAGATAGGACGTGGGATATACAACATTACGATTTCCTGGGTAAAGCTTGTGAGCCTGATTTCTTGAAAGAATACAAAGAATGGGTCGGTTTTGACTTGGTGATCACCAATCCCCCGTTCAGCAAGTGCATGGAATTTATCGGTCGCTCCTTGCAGATGCTCAACTTCACTAATCCAGACGCGCGGTTGCTGTTTCTAATGCCATCGGATATTTTCCAAGCCAAAAGCCGATCTAGAGCATTTAGTAAACTAAACGCGCACATTCACCATATTTACCCAATAGTGGGGCGGGTAGATTATCTAATTAACGGTGTACCAGCATCCCAAACCTATGTAGAGAAAAATGGAAAACTGGTTAGACGTTCCGGTAGACAAACTTGTGATGCTATCTGGGACATTAGACCAGGGAAGCAAGGTAGCTGCACAACTTTCATTAATTAGCTCCCGTAGCCGTTTTCTGTCTAGGTAGGTGAGGAAATAATTATGTCAACAAACATTGAGTGGACTGACCAAACCGATAATATCATTCGCGTCAAAGGAGGCGGTTGGTGGTGTCAAAAAGTCAGCGAAGGTTGCGCTAAATGCTACAGCGAAAAGCTAAATCAAAATTCTTTCTTCGGTGGGAACAAGTTACCTTATTCAGGGCTTGCACCAGAATTAGAATTAGATACAGAAACTATTCGTAAATGGGGATTTCAAAGAAAAAGTAAGAATCACTTCGTTGCTTCTATGACAGATGTTTTTGGCGAGTGGGTTCCGCGCCATTGGCAGCACGAAATGTTAGATGGAATGTTCGCAGCTCCCAAGCAAACATTTCAAATCCTCACTAAGCGTCCAGAAATTATGTTATCCAGCATGGATGAATGGCTCTCTTGTCGTGGGCTGGATAAATTGCCCTCAAATATTTGGGTGGGAACGTCAACTGAGAATCAACAGACGGCAGACAAACGTATCCCAATTCTGTTACAAATACCCGCAGTAGTTCGGTTTTTATCTTGTGAGCCATTGTTGGGAGAGATTGACTTAAAAATAATCCCAAACTGGGTTATCTGTGGTGGTGAATCTGGCCCAAATTCCAGACCATGCCACATCGAATGGATTAATTCAATTGTCCAACAATGTCAACAATCAAACACTAAAGTATTCGTCAAACAGTTGGGGGCAAATGCGAAATTTGGGGGACAGCAATTTCAAACCCGCGATAAGAAGGGTGGGGATATTGAGGAGTTTCCTGAACAACTAAGAATCAGAGAATTTCCTGTGCTAGTACGTGATTAAAACTGAAACTAACACTCGCTGAACCTTGAAAACCAAATATTAAACAACACTAATTTTCTGGCTGGGTGTTGGTTGTCGAGCACTGGATTATTTGACGCAACTGTTCAACTGTGGTGTCATGTATCTGATTCCTGCAACCCGCCACGACGGCTGGCAATTTCTTTTTCTATGCCGTCTTGGGTTAATAAAGGCTCTCCCGAAGCAACTATTTGGGCGCGTATTTGTCGCAAACGTTCTCCCAGCAAAGGTTTGCTAGCAGATGTCAAAAGTTGAGGATTAACCGTTTAGTCATCCTCACCAATTTTCTGAATCTCAAATAGCTCAGTAGGCTGGCAACCTAATACCTCACAGAGTTTAGCAAGCTTCACAAAGGTTTCTGTACCCCCTCTGTCGCGCTCCCAATTGCGGATAGTTGAGGGGTCAACACCAACTAAATCAGCAAGCTGGCGTTGAGTCAAATCTTTCTGCTTACGCAGTTGTGCAACTCTTGACACGAAAATTTCTCCCATGCGCTAATTCATAGCATTATTCTAGCGTTAAAATCTTGGCGCTAACAAATTGACGCCGTTAGAAATTTAGCGCTAAGATATAAACATACTCACTCAGATTCATGCGATTGCCCCAGTCTTGCAAACATCTGCGATCGCATGAATGCCCCGAAATTCAGGAGCTTTTGTAATGACACGAACCTACATATATATAGGAGTCACTAATCATGAGCCTATCAAGTAATAGCAAAGGGTGCAAGCAACACAGCTATGAGGATGGAAGAGACGACTTACCTATATTCATCCATTCAGAGCTTGACGATTACGGGTTAAATCCTTACGAGTTTCGAGTTTATGCCCATATTGCTCGCAGAGCAGGTCATCTTGGAGCTTTCGAGTCAATCAAGAATATGGCGCAGTTTTGCCGGATGAGTGAGGGCAAGGTTAAACAAGCTTTACGTCAATTAATTCATTATGGACTGGTATCAAGAGAGTCAAGAGTTGGTACTAGTTCAGTATACAAACTGTCTCCTAAATCACAATGGCAGCCTTTAAATTGCTTGGACACTTCACAACCTGGGTCGTCTGGTGTCCACCAACCTGGGTCGTCTGGTGTCCACCAACCTGGGTCGTTAGATGTCCACCCCCAGACACCACATGTCCAGGGGTGGACACCACATGTCTACCCACCTGGGTCGTCACATGTCCACAAAGGTAATCCTATAGAAGGTAATCCTATTAAGGTACTCCCACTAAGTAATGCGCCCCTGGCTTCACCACCCGCGCCCCCCACCCATGAGTATGTGTGTGAAGAAAGCAAACAAGCTTTGACAACAGAACAACTTGACCTTGAAAAACCAACCCTAGAATCTGATTCTTCGTTGTTAAATAAATCCGAGTCTTTGCAACAAACCGATAACCCCTCAAGAGGATCAACTATTGCGCTGGGGTCGTTCGAGAAATCCGAACAATCGAATAAGCCGCAACTAACCTGTCCCTACAAGACAGCGCAGAACGTGAAAGACCTGATTGATGCGTGGATTACAGACCCTACTGCCTTTGCTGATGATTTTGTGCCACTGGTCGTCAAGGAAAAAATCAAGTGGAACCGCTGGGTATTACCTTGGCGTACAGGTGAGCGAAAGCTGAATAACCAGTACCAAAATTTCAACCCGATAGTTGTAGACTTTCTAGCCCAAGAATTAGCGGCTAAGTCTAAACGCTCAAAGGAGCAAGAAATAACTCATGCTGTCGCTGTGATCAACACCTGGGAGAAAACCAAAGGTGGATGGACAAACTTGATGCAACGCTATCACCAAGCATTGAAAACTGAGCTTGAACACCTGCAAAGGCAACAAGCCATACAAACAACCCACGCTGCCCCTGACGATTTGAGAACTTCTGCTGTCCTGCCACAGGTCAGACAAGCCCGGAGATTTAGCAAGACAGAATACAGGAGCCAGGAGTCAGGATTCAGAATTGAAGCTCGTGCAGCTGCGGGATGAATCATTGCTTAGAACAAGAAAGTTCTTGTTAGTTCTGACTTCTGACTTCTTCTGACCAAAACTGCATAGGAGAAAAAAAATATGTTTTCACCAGATTCTGTACCAGATAACGTAGTTTCAATGCCCCACCACCTGCCGCCCCAATCCATAGAGGCAGAAGTTGCTGTGCTGGGCGGGATTTTATTTGACCCCCAGGCTATAACTCGTGTAGTCAAGATCTTACAGCCAGAGGACTTTTACGTCACTTCTCACAAAGATATTTACCAAGCGGCAGTGCGATTGCACAACACCGGACAGCCCACAGATTTGATATTTGTAACCAGTTGGCTGGAATCTCACGGAATTTTATCTCAGATTGGTGGCAGAAACAAACTTGCGTCACTGTTTGACTCTTGTGTAAGTGCTCTCAATGTTGATGCTTTAGCAGAATTAGTTCGGGAAAAAGCACGGTTAAGAGCAGTGATTAAAACTGCTAATGAAATGCTTAGAGACGCAATGGACGCTCCAGCAATGGAATTAAAAGCAACTGATGTCATCGAAATGGGGCAGCAAAAGCTTTTAGCACTCCGCCAATCAACTCAAGAAAGTCGGATTAAACTTTTGGCTGATATTATTCCCGAAGTCTACGCCGAGATTGAATTGGCTAATAGTGGCGAAGATGCAATCGAGGTAAGTGTGCCCACAGGATTTTATGATCTTGATGCAGTCATTGGCGGTTTGCCCTTCGCTGCTTTAAGCGTTGTTGGAGGTCGCGGAGGAATTGGCAAATCGACCTGGGCGTTAGACATTGGATTAAGGGCGGCGGCTTCGGGCTTAACAACCGCTTATTTCGCTTTGGAGATGTCTTGCTCACAAATGGTAAAAAAGACCCTCTCAAGGCTTGCAGCGCCATTCGTCCCCGCAGACCTGCTTTTTAAACGTAATGCACTCCATCAATCTCACTGGAATCCTTTAGCTCAGTCTTGTGCCGAAGCAATGGGACTGCCTTTTTGGTTAAATGATGATCCAATCATCACTACCTCGCAAATCAAAGCTCATTTGCAAGATGTTGTTGCCCAGGGTGGAGAAGTCAGCTTGGTGATTATTGACTATGTACAGCTAATTGAACCAATGCGGCGTGAACGTGGGGAAAACCGTGTACAAGAAATCGATTCGATTTTAAAACAATTGAGGGCGATCGCTAAACAGTTCAATTGCGCTGTATTAGGATTAGCGCAGTTGAAAAGAGAGGTTGATTCTAGATCTGAAAAACGTCCTACCAAAGCTGATTTTCGAGAGTCAGGAGGATTTGAACAAGAAGCCGCTGTCATGCTGGGTTTATACCGTGAAGATTACTACGACAAACAAACCACACAAAAAGGGATTTTTGAAGTTTCAGTCCTTAAAAGTCGGTTTAGCAGTGAAACTACTGTCAATCTTCTGTTTGATGAAAGATTTGGACAGTTTAAGAATTTAGCTAAATCCAACTACTAATTAAGTCTCCTTTTTCGCTGCTGATGCTCACCTCTGCCAATGGATGGTGTGATTTTAAAACAAATTTGTTGAATTTAAAAGCAATAAGTGAATTCAAAACATTCTTAGTAGAAGACATAAAGAAAAACACAGGAAAGTCTTTTGATCTTAAAGAAGTTCAATTAGTTTGTTGGATAGAATTGGATGAGTAAAAATTAACTAATTGAAGATTTATCCAAAGATTTAAGAGTTAGAAAATTTCCCCAAGTCTTTCAGAAGTTACGATTTGCCGTTTTAAATACAAAGAGAGGAGTTAAATCACAAATGTATACAATAATTCGCCAATCAATCCGAAAAATTAGAAAACCTCATTGCTGTTGGGGTTGCGCTCAAAAATTCCCTCCTGGCACACACATGGAGTATTTATTTGGTATTTGGGATGGTGATGTTAACGACTCTTATTGTTGTTTAGATTGCAGCAGATTTATAGATGCAATCTATAAACACACCAAACTTTACTCTGATTCTTGCGAGGGAATTGAATCAGGAGATATCGGAGATTTTAAAGAAAGTCCTCGCTACTACGGAATCCCTGAAATTGTGTTTACTGAAGCTGGTTTGCCATACCCATCGGTGGATAAAATAGGACTCCGAATTAGCCGCATGAACATATCTGAGACAGAATTAATCGATCAGTTCCGAAAGTTAGGAGTATCCGTTTCCATACTTTATTCCCCTAGAATCGATTCAATTGTCAAAGTCCAAGTTGCCTATATTCCAAAGGGAAAGCAGCAAACAACAGTTATCGAAATTGAAGCACCAACACTCGTCACTGCTTTAGAAGAAGCTCAAAACAAAATCTTTGGGGCACAAGTATGAATAAGCCCTTCTTCTTATCAATTTGCTCTGGTGCTGGTGGATCTAGCCTCGGTGCAAAAGCCGTAGGATGCGATACATTAGGTATCGAAATTGACCCACCAATTGCAGAACTCTATCGTACTAATGTTGGACAAGTCTTGGTTGAGGATATTACCACACTCAATCCCTACAAAGTGGAACTTCCACTACTGGGCAGGAGCCTCACTACAAATCAATTGCTGATTGTCCAAGTTTCGCCTCCTTGCCAAGATTATTCTGTGGCCAATAAGAGCGCGAAAAATAGTACTCGTGCTGACTTGCTTTATGCCACTTTTCATCATTTTGAAGTTTGGCAACCAGATATAGTGATTCTAGAGAATGTCCGGGCCTATAGATATAGTCGGGTATACATAGATTTTGAAAAGCATCTGCGATCGCTGGGCTATAAATGTCTGCCTTTGCTGCTAAATGCAGCTGATTTTGGAGTGCCGCAGTCGAGAGAGCGTTTTATTTCTATTTTCACGCGTCAGGGATTACCATTGCCCACCATAACAACAATACATGAACAAAATCCTGTTGGTCAGATATCCCTATTTCAAGAACTACCTAAGCATAAATGGATTGGTTGGTACGAGGCTATATACGATTTGCTACCGACTCTTGAACCATCAACACTAACCCAAAAACAACTTTGTGCGATTCAAAAGCACGGATGGAAAACGCAGCTGGTTGATCAACAAAATAGCACGTCGGTGCAAAATACTTATAAATGTCGTGAGTCTGATCAGCCCAGTTTCACTTTGGGATGTAATTCTCAAGCTAAAGCCTTATTAGTTGAGCGAGTTGGGGGGTACGACGACAACAAAAAAGTACGCTCTCACCAACAACCAAGCTGGACTATCAAGGCTGGACTCGGTAGTGATGGTAAGGGGTGCAATCGCTCCTCCTTTATCGATGCAGTCCTATCACAAGCAGACGTGCGACGACTGAATACAAAAGCATTAGCCCGATTACAAACTTTTCCTGATTCGTATCAGTGGAGTGGTAAAAACTCTGTTGATGTTCGCGGCATTGGCAATGCAATTCCTTGTTTGTTGATGCAAAAACTTTTAGAACAAATTATTGGAGCTTTCACATGATTAACCTCGTTTATACCTTGGAAGAATGCTGGTATCTTTCACCACCCTGGGGTAAAGAAATCCCGCTTTTGTCCGTTAACTTATTGGAAAGAGTGTATGTCACCACCACTAAATCATTCGGCTACTGCTGCGGGGTAGAATGGTTGCAGCAAGAATGGAACTACGCTGTTGCCCTTAATGATGAAGTGGTTTATACATCAGCATCACAACTCATTGGTACAGGAAAACTAGAATTAGGCATAGACAGGCCTGTATTTGCGCTGGGAGAAAGAGTCGTATTTCGCTGCAATCGAGATTTTAGCAAGCTTCGTATTGTCCAAGGTATTCATAGGATAGACGACTTTTGGGCTTACACCGTCGAGTGGGCCTCTCCCGAATTGTGCGAGTGTGATGGGAAATTGATTGCATCAGGCGATCGCCGAGCTTGGGTTACAGATACTGATTTGGTGAGGGTATCTATATGAGACAATTAGGGCTTTTTGATAAGAGGCAGTCTTGCTGGGGGAGGGGGCAGGGGGAACTAAAGGTACAAACCTCACCCGCAAGTGGCGTGAAAGCTCCCTTGCTCCTTTTAAGAGTTGGTTGAAACCTCACCCGCAAGTGGCGTGATTTTTCCCCCTGCTCTCTGCACAAATGCTCCCCTGCTTTTTCATTTATACTTCACACTACGCTGGCACTATTAAGCGCACATATTACCGATCAGATGTAAGCAAAATTACTCTAGATGTTTGACCGCAATGCCTGTAAGTTCATGTAATTGATTTGCAACAGATACCCGATGGCATTTTGCACTTTGTAATTCTGCACATAGTAAAAGAACAGTTTCTTTTTCCCCAATTTGAGCAATTTCCAATAATGCCAACCTTGCTTCTTCTTGATTAGGAGGAATCCAATTTTTATCTCCAGATGTGTTACCTAATGCAGTTTGAGGAATATACTTAACATTTATGGAATTACAAAGTTTGTCAATTGCTGTTCCATACCACTTTTTAGTCCAAGCGCGAGGCGAGGAACGTACATCAACAACACAGTTGACATGAAACATTTCTAGGTATTTTAAAAACTCGTCATAATTTTTACGATTTCCATACCCAAATGTCAAAATTAATGGCTCTATGTTTTCAGCTTTATAATTCATTTTTCACATTTTAAAACAAACTTAATTGTTCTAATTGTACTAGTTTTGGGTAAAATAATCCAATAATCATAAACGAATTTCTATGATTTTTTAAATTACCAACTATAAAATGTAAATCATTATCTACAATAAAACCCTCTAACTTTTGTTTGACTTTATTTAAAGATTCTTGTTCTTTTGCTAATAAATTACTTGCTTGAGAATTATCCCTACAGCTTCTATATAATTGCATGATTTCCCAATCACTTATAGAACATTTATGTTGATCTCCTGCCTCATCAGTAAACTCATACCCAAATTGGTAAGGAATTTTTTCTAGATCAATCGATTCTTCAAACAAATCAAGTTGGTCTAATACTGCTTGTTGCTTGGGCTGCCATTCGCGTTCGGTTGGCTTACAGTAATATCTTTTTATCCTTTGGGGTTTAATTATTCCTAATGACTTATTCTGTTCTTTTATTTGTTTAATTGAGTCAAACTTAAGCGGTAATAGTAATGATTTTCTCTCTTGCCAATTGTTTGAGGTATTAATTTTTCTAATAATTTCTATGGTTGAATGATTAGCCCGAAAGCTCTCCAGTCTAGAATCTTTTTCATCTTTGCTTATTTCAGCCCTAATAATAGACCATCTAGGATAGCGCTTATCATAGTCCATGTACCTAAAGGGGATAGGATATATCCGAATCCATTGCTGTGGCTTTTCATCTTCACTCAATAAAATTCCTGCTGTACAAACTGTTTCCCTATATTTAGTGCTAATTGATGGGTAAGTTTTAGTGGCAATCAAGACTTTTTTACCTTGCATATATTTTGATTGTAATTAAAAGTTATTCATGGTTTGCAAATTAAATTTGCAAAGTTATTGATATTTTAAGAGATATTGCAAAGTCGGCAACAGCTGATTGATCTATGGGTACGCAAACAGCAGCAATCGAGCGCAGATATTACCCTGTGCTGCTTTGAAAAGACTGGGGATTTCTGCCACCGCTATCAGGTGGGAGGAATAGTACAAGAGTACCTAGCGGAACAGTGGGGTGGAGAAATCGGTACTTCTCAAAAGCCACATCTGACACTCATCCCAGGCGCGAAAATAACCCAGAGCGCAACATATTCGCCCCAGGTTTTGAGTCTGATTGAGAAATGCCGCGAGTCGGGTTATCCTGTTGTTTGCTCCCGCGCTTCGTGTGGGTACTATCAGGTATCTCTTGTTCAAGAACAGCACCGCGAGATAAATTCCTTCGGACAATATTACAAACGCTGGAGTCCCGTACAGGCTTTAGTCATTGGGCAACAGTTGCGTCACCCAAGTCTGAGTGACAAATATTTAGATAGCTTTAACCAATATCGCCGTAGTTGTGAAGCGCTGTATGGTGCAAATTTGCGCCAAGTTTATGACCAGTGCAAGCAGTGGACTGATGAAGCAGTACAGATGAGAGTTAGGGACTTCCAGAAAATAAAATATAGAAATGTCTCCGTATAGGAATCATTATTATTCTCATACGGATAGGGGGTAGGGAAGGGGTCAGCTATCGGCTGACCCCTTCCCTACCCCTATTTTTTCTAGTAAATTCAAAGATGGTTCGATTTTTAGGTGTTTGAGGTGTTCATAGAATTAAACGATCCGTTAAAAGAGTTGTTGAAGGAAACTGCACGTCAATTAAAGGGTGTAGAAAAGCGTAAATTTATCGCGCAAACAGTTTTGAAATTAGGAAACAGAGGAATAACGATTGCAGAATTAGAATTAGGATGGAATCGAATAACCATTAATAAAGGAATTAAAGAATTAACCACTGGGATTACTTGTGTAGATAACTATTCAGGACGAGGACGAAAAAAATCTGAAGAACATTTACCAAATCTCTTAGAGGATATCAAAAATTTAGTAGACCCTCAAAGTCAGATAGATCCAACTTTTAAAAGTGAAAGATTGTATA
>NZ_JADEXR010000160.1 GCF_015206995.1 aff. Roholtiella sp. LEGE 12411
CAATGCCCCAATGCCCCATGCCCCAATGCCCAATCCCCAATCCCCAATCCCCAAATATTTTATATTCCTGGTTGCGGTTATAGCTAAGGTAAAAGGTAAAAGACAGAATTTTTTACTTTTTACTTTTAGTTCCCTAGCCTCCATGAATAATTTGACAACAAATAAATTATCTAAACCCCAGTTGTTCAAAGGCATTGCGCTATTTACTCCTGGAGGAGATTTGATTTACTGTATCGACCCTAGCAAGCAAGGTCGATGGCATTTGCATTTGTGTAATGCTTTGCAGGAAATCTTAGACTTACCAGAACCGCCGCATTTTTTAGTGCCTTGCTATACTGCAACTATTGACCACTGGTTAGATCCTCGTACCCAACGAGTGCGAACCTTTGCTGAAGCTTATCCGGCAGTAATTAGATATCAATCTGTACTTAACGCCATTTTTGGCACAAAAGAGCTAGTCTGGCAAGCTGCTCCCTGGCAAGATGGGTTGTGCGATCGCATGGTGTTAACTACTTATCGTTCCTCATTTCCGCAACTTTGGGAAGATCACGATTTAATTGTGCGCTTAGACCTTTCCGAACCAGCACCAAAATACCATCAGCCAGTAATAACCGCCCAAAAGGAGCAAGTCGTAACCCAAGGCTATGTCCTACGCTTGTTTGTTGCAGGGCATAGTGGAACCACCGAACGCATTCTTCAGAATCTACACGAATTGTTAGAGCGATCGCTCGGACACCCCTATACTCTAAAAGTCATCGATGTTTTAACTAATCCAGAACAAGCAGAAATCAATCAGGTTTCTGCAACTCCCACCCTTGTCAAAGTTTGGCCTCACCCGATTAGGCGAATTGTTGGCGATTTGGATCATGTGGAGAAAATTTTACACATGTTAGCTACTAAAGAAAAACTTTGAATTTTATTAAGACTATTAAGTAATCAGATGTGATACTCAACTCAGTCATGCTTGGGTTGTAGAAAGTGCGTAGTTTACCGCCGTAGGCATCGCCCCAAAGTCAGCTAAGCTTATTGGTGATATGCTTTACAGCAAAAGTAGTTTTTTGCCGGAGTGCGCGGATGGGTAGGTGTTGGGGAAGAGGTGACAAAAAAAATGGCTGAATTACCCTGCCTGTAATCAATTGATGGCGATCGCATGTTGAAACTATCCGCGCACCTTACCTAGACTGTCTTTTAGCTATTTGCATCTAGCGCAACTACCACGCCTTATGTTATGATTTCTATATTCGCGCAACCGAACCTTGAAAACCAAATAAGGCAAGGCTTTCAGCCTCCCGCTCTTACAATTACCCAAAATCCCTATTAGGGATTGAAACTACACGGTTGAAGGTGAAACACTTCTAAAAATTTCCTTACAATTACCCAAAATCCCTATTAGGGATTGAAACTCGAATCTATTTCAAATTAACTAACGTTTACAATTCTTACAATTACCCAAAATCCCTATTAGGGATTGAAACTTAAGCCAGAAATAATTTACAATTCTAAAGCTGAACTTACAATTACCCAAAATCCCTATTAGGGATTGAAACACCTAGCTTGTTTGTAATCTCCCAGTGCTTCGGAAGCTTACAATTACCCAAAATCCCTATTAGGGATTGAAACTGATTCGACTTCAGAAGTTACAAAATAGAGTTGATTCTTACAATTACCCAAAATCCCTATTAGGGATTGAAACGCCTAGGAGCAGGAATTTGAATAATTCCGCCAGTTCTGCAAAGCTTACAATTACCCAAAATCCCTATTAGGGATTGAAACTTAGTTTGCAGGGCGGCCAACTCCCGCCCCAACTTCTCCGCGCTTACAATTACCCAAAATCCCTATTAGGGATTGAAACAATTTGTTCTAGGGGAGTAAAGCCGGCCGTTACAAGTACTTACAATTACCCAAAATCCCTATTAGGGATTGAAACCTCTTGACTCCTAAGAATACATCTGATACAACTTACAATTACCCAAAATCCCTATTAGGGATTGAAACGGGCGCGGCTATTACGGAACCTTACTTCAATATCCAAAGAACTTACAATTACCCAAAATCCCTATTAGGGATTGAAACGCGAATTGCGATCTTCTCAAGCTTCGCAAAACTTAGCTTACAATTACCCAAAATCCCTATTAGGGATTGAAACATTGGAATTCCCTTATTTCAGGGAACCCAAGGGGGGAATGCTGACGCGCAGCGCACTTACAATTACCCAAAATCCCTATTAGGGATTGAAACAATCAGAATATATTCAATTGCAAGCGGTTTCTGCCTTAATTAGGGCTTGCTGAATAAGTCTCTCAAGCAAATGTAGAAGCCACACAGCTTACAAAATACTTGTTTCATCGCTCAGTTTCAGAATTTACCCAGCGATCGCTAACGATTGTGCAAGGGTTTTGAGACTTTAGATGTTATGACCTTGCACTTGTTTGTTGGAAAAAGGCTTAAAATCCTTATCTAGTCTATATTACAATTCTATTCAGCAAGCCCTAATTAACTTACAATTACCCAAAATCCCTATTAGGGATTGAAACAAAGCCAAAGGTTTCCGCAAGGCAACTACAAGCATCTCTTACAATTACCCAAAATCCCTATTAGGGATTGAAACTTTCGGGTACAAACTCATTGTTGTCCCCACTGAAGCTTACAATTACTCAAAATCCCTATTAGGGATTGAAACTATAGATTCCAATTTCCAGTTCCCCAAAATCTCTTTCAGAAAGTTGAGGCGCAGGTTTATATTTTGAATCATGGGTTGTTGATTCTCGAACCTGACCCTCAATCATCTGAAGCGATCAAAGCTCCGGTTTACAACCGTTGTAGCAGGCTTAAACCGTGGGTATCAGTACCACATGTATTGAAAAGACTGTATTCACTAGCCAATTTTTGCACTTGTTGTGATTCCAAAGCGCTGGGTTGCCAAGGGTTAGGATTATTGTAAGCGTAGAAAGTTTCAACGCCATCAATACCTTTTTGGGCAGCAGATGGAATTAAGTCGAAATGCGATCGCTTGTAGCGAGCAGGATGAGCAAGTACTGCCAATCCTCCAGCTTCATGAACAGCTGCAATCACGTTACTTGCTTGATATTCTTGGCCTGTGGTAGCTTTTCTTTGCAGATAGGGTTTCATACTAGGGTGTTCTGGCTCAAAAGCATAAGCCAAAATGTGAACTTCTATTTCCAAAAGATTGGCATTGATCTCCACGCCACTCCACAGATGAGGAGTAGTTGCACCAGAATTATTCCACTTCCAGTCTTCCAGCCAAGCTTGTGCCGCTTGATACCCACTAATAGTATGATGGTCGGTGATTGCAAACCCTTCTAGACCAATGGCGATCGCTTGTTCCATCAATCCACTCGGCTGCAACCTCCCATCCGAGTAGATAGTATGCATGTGGAAGTTGAATAACCTCGGACAACTTTGTCCATCAATGTTCTGGAATACTTGTTTCAAGAGTTCTGTGGAAGCAGTAGTACGGGCAAAATTTACAGCCATAACCCCCTCGGAAGAAAAATACGTAATTTTGAATACATCAACATCCCATACTTACAGATGAGAGATAACCAGCACAATCAATTAGTGTTGGTAATTAATTTCTCAGCTTAATGAGCGAATTTTTTCAATATGTTAAGACTACGTTAGCAAATCTAAACGCAGACGGTTATGAGCATTTTCGATTGCTCTTATAAGGCTTAGTGAAAAATATTGTTAATAATACTTGTAAATACTGTTATTACATTTACTTGAAAAATTGAGTAAAACTGAGGCCTGGTAGATTTTTACTTTATACTAAGCCTCAAGCAAACCCTAATTTCATGTGTAGAAATTATCTTTCATGGATACAATCCCACTAATTCCCCCGAACCAGTAATGACTTCACCAATTACATAAGTAGGAATATCCTGTAATTGAAAGTGGGTAATTGTCTGCTCTACCTGATGAGGTGGAACCAACACTACAAATCCGATTCCCATATTAAATGTATTGTACATGGCTTCGGGACTCACCGCTCCAGCTTCAGCTAGCCATTGAAATGCGGGGGGGATAGTCCAACTGCTGGGGTCAATTTTGATTGCTTGACCGTTACCCAAGCATCTGGGCAGATTTTCTGGTAATCCACCACCTGTGATGTGAGCCATACCATGAATGTCCAACCCGGCTTTGAGTGCTGCTAAAACGGGTTTGACATAAATGCGCGTGGGTTTGAGGAAAGTTTCGCCGATAGTTTCACCACCTAAAGATTCTGGGCGATCGCTCCAAGAAAACCCGCGATCGCTAACAATCTTTCTTACTAAACTCAAACCATTACTGTGTACACCAGTACTAGCAAGAGCGATCGCTATATCCCCTACTTGTAGCTGGGAACCATCCAACATCCGGCTTTTTTCCACAATTCCCACACAAAAACCAGCCAAGTCATACTCACCTAACTGGTAGAAACCAGGCATTTCTGCCGTTTCTCCTCCCAATAAGGCACAACCAGCTTGCTTACACCCAGAGGCTATACCTGCAACCACCTGAGTTAACTGCTCTTTGTCTAGCTTACCCGTTGCTACATAATCTAAAAAAAACAGCGGCTCTGCGCCAGATGTCAGCACATCGTTTACGCACATCGCTACTAAATCAATACCAACGCTGTCATGACGATTGAGAATATGAGCAATTTTTAGCTTTGTACCCACACCATCCGTCCCAGAAACCAATACTGGTTCCTGAAAACCCCCTGGTAGTTGAAAGCACCCACCGAAACCACCCAGTCCGCCAATTACTTCCGGTCTAAAAGTGCTGTGAACCAAATTGCGAATTTGATCTACGAAGCCTCGACCAGCTTCAACATCAACTCCTGCATCCCGATAATCCATAAGATTTAGTCAATAGTCAATGGTCAAAAGTGGAGACGCGATTAATCGCGTTTGTACAATAGTCAAGGGTGAAAATTAATTTATTTGGAATTTGGACAATAGACTGCTGACTCTTGACTTAATTAGAATACTTCATCTTCAATACCTCGCCACCATTCCCCCAAATTCATCAAGTCTTGGTAAATATCTTCTAACTCTTCAGCGTAGGTATCTTCAGCAAGGGAAGCTCGGCGCTCTTGCAGTTTTTTGAGGCGCAGTTGTACTAATAGCCAAGGTTTAGAGATGCTATTCGTTGCTTCGATGTATTGTGCTAGTTCTTTACTATCCATATATTTTATATTTTGGTTTTAATATCACTACTTTTTAAGATACAGGAGGCAGTTGAGAGCAAGATGAGGATGAGGAACAGGAGGTAGAAGTTTCTCTTTCATCTCCCATCCTCTCTATTTCAGCCAATCAAAAAAAGCCACGATACTAGTCGTGACTACTGGCAATATTGATAAATTAACTGATTATCTACGCTTTACTAAGCTCGGTAAAAGCCATTGTTACACCAGTTCACAACTGATAGGCGATTAAGCTTTGGCTAAATTTTCAGTAGCGAAATCCCAGTTTACCAACTGATCCAAGAAATTCTTGATGAACGCCGGACGAGCATTTCTGTAGTCAATGTAGTAAGCGTGTTCCCAAACATCCAAAGTTAGGAGTGCCTTTTTGCCATGAGCTAGGGGGTTCTCGGCATTCGGTGTTTTGATCACCTTCAGAGTACCACCATCATCAATCAACCAAGCCCATCCGCTACCAAATTGAGTTGCAGCAGCGTTAGAGAATTCTTCTTTAAATTTATCGAAGCTACCAAAATCTTTATCAATTTTAGCTGCAAGTTCACCTGTGGGTGCGCCACCACCGTCAGGCTTCAAGCAGCTCCAAAAGAAGGTGTGGTTCCAAACTTGAGCAGCGTTGTTAAAGATTCCTGCCTTGGAGGAGTCTTTGAAAGAAGTTTGGATTACCTCTTCCAAAGACTTATCAGCAAGTTCCGTACCTTCAGTCAGTTTGTTCAGGTTGTCTACATAAGCTTTGTGGTGCTTGCCATAGTGATACTCGAAAGTCTCACCTTTCATGCCGTAAGGCTCTAGAGCATTAAAGTCGAAGGGTAGGGGGGGCTGTTTAAATGCCATTTTGTGAAATCCTCTCTTTACCGTTTTCCAGTTTAAAGCTATTGGAGAAGCTTAGGAAATTGCAGGTTTAATGTTCGGTAGTTTTATATCCTTAAATTGAGATATAAAACTTAACATCGTTATTCTACAACCAAAGTGAAGATTAAAACAAAGTACTTTGGCAATAAATCAAATCCTTGGGAATTTCTAATTATAAATAAAAAAAAACTAATACTTTATAGAAAGAGTCCAATAGCCAATTAGGATTTAACGATTTAAGGCATATTATCTTGGAACTCTAATACTTGCGTCTATATAAGCTAGTTATATACCCATTTTTAATCCTCTCTTAACAAGAGTGCATCAAAGGGGTAGTTTATGCTGGTGAATTATGGCTTAAATTTATTTAACTGATTATATGGCTTGAAGACTTCCACCTTTAGTAGTATTTCAATACTTTATTTATATAATTCTTCAGCCAGATGTATTAAGACTTAAACTATCTAAAACTAACGTTACAGTGTTTAGTTTCAATTGAATATAGCTGATTGCAAAAATGGCTCATACTGTATTTTAAGACTTTATTTTATGGATAGTGAGTGAACAATCACTCACTACCCGCTCAGACTGAAAAATTAACAACAAATTGCAGTAACTACCATTGAGATAAGCGTTGCTGGTAGTAGTTAACAATTTGTGCGGTGACTTCAGATACGTTCAGACTATCGGTTTGCACTTCAATAGCATCTGCTGCTTTTTGTAAAGGAGAAACTTTGCGAGTACTGTCTTTCCAGTCACGTTCGGCAATGTCTCGTTCCAACTGTTCTAAACTCACTTCGGGTTGACCTTGTTTATTAAAGTCTTGTTGGCGGCGACGTGCGCGTTCATTAACAGAAGCGGTTAAGAATATCTTCAGTTCGGCATTGGGGAATACGTGAGTGCCAATGTCTCGTCCCTCAGCAACCAAACCACCTTTTTTACCCCAGCTATGTTGTTGTTCAATCAGTGCTTGACGTACAGCATTTTGTGCTGCTATTGCAGATACATTGGATGTAACCTCAAGACTGCGAATTGCCTGGGTAACATCAATATTATTAATCCAAACCCGCACCGGAGATTGTAAGTCCTCGCTAGGAATCAGCTGAATTTCACATTGGTTAGCTAATTCAGCGATCGCACATTCATCATCAATAGCAATACCCTTTTGCAGCACCAGCCAAGTGATAGCGCGGTACATTGCTCCTGAATCCAAGTACACTAGACCCAGTTCCGTTGCCACTTGACGAGCCACCGTAGATTTTCCCGCGCCAGCTGGCCCATCAATAGCGATGATGGGTTGGCGATCGCACAAGATGGTATTGTCAATCAAACGTGTAGAACCAAGACGAGCTGCGATCGCCAGCATTCCTTCCTCCTCAATTTTTTCTAAATTCATCAACGTAGTCGGTTCAACCAATTCAATATATTCCACGAAGACCTTGCTGATCGTTGCCACTTCTTGCTGTACCATTGCTATCAACTTGCTGCTATTGCGAACACCTGCCTTGAACGCTGCTTCAGCTCGTTGCAAGCCACGATATAACACCGCCGCCTGCTCTTTTTCTGTTGCAGTCAAATATTGATTGCGAGAACTCAAGGCCAAACCCGAAACTTCCCGCACCGTTGGACAACTAACAATCTCTACTGACAAATCTAAATCAGCCACTAGCCGTTTAATAATTGCCAGTTGCTGACCATCTTTTTGACCAAAATAGGCTCGGTCAGGTTTTATTAAGTTGAAAAGCTTGGCCACAATCGTAGCGACACCCTGAAAGTGACCTAGCCGAGAACGACCACACAAGCCTGTTATCATAGCAGATGGGGGGATAACTTGTGTAACCTTTGATTCTTCTATACTCTTCTGAGGAACTGCCATTTCTTCCGGAGTAGGCGCAAAAATTGCATTTACCCCAGCTTGTTCACAAAGTTGTCGATCTTGGTCTAAACTTCGGGGATAGCGTTGATAATCCTCGTTGGGACCGAATTGCAAGGGATTGACAAAAATGCTGACAATCACCGTAGAATTTTCTTGCCGCGCACGTTGAATTAAGCTTAAATGACCTTGATGCAAATTTCCCATAGTCGGCACCAGACCAACTGCCGTCTGTTGCCAGCTACCCACTTCATCTAGCACCAAATCCTCTGGAACTGCAATCAGCTTGTTTTCCAAGCAGCGTTTTGTTAAATAGCAGCGTAAAGCTGCGACTGATGTCAGCAGGCGCACAAAATACCCCTAGTTCTTCTTGAGCCTCTTCCCCGTTAGTTTATATCTGAAATGGGGATAAGAAATGTTTGAACTAGGGGAATTGGGAATTGGGCATTGGGCATTGGGAATTGGGAATTGGGCATTGGGCATTGGGCATTGGGAATTGGGGATACTTCACCTGCGAGACGCTACGCGTGGTTTGCTTACCTGTAGGGATACGACAAGCTCGGTGCATCGCTGGGTATTAGGAAGAGACAAGGTAGAGGAGGGAGACAAGGGAAGATAGATACCTGTTCAATATTTTCTCCTAGTCTTCCTAGTCCCCAATCCCTAGTCCCTAATAATTATTTTCCCAAGACTTCAACATGCACTGGTGCTACGCCACTGCTTATCATTCCTAAAATCCGAGCCGCACCAGCAGATACATCAATGATTCGCCCCCGAATGTAAGGGCCACGATCATTAATACGCAACACTACAGAACGACCATTGCGAGTGTTGGTAACACGGACTTTTGTCCCAAGGGGCAAGCTACGATGAGCAGCAGTCATTCCTTCTGGATTAAACCTTTCACCACTAGCAGTTTGACTACCAGAACCGTCATAACCATAAAAGGAGGCTACGCCTCGGAAGTTGATTCGCACTCTTCCGACGGTAATCTCTTGTGGTAGCTTTGGTATTGACGGTAGGCGTAGTGCTGGTAAGTTAGCGATCGCATTTAAGGGAGATGCATTGCCTAGCAGTCTCCGCATACGGTTTGTTGCTTGCAGTGCATCTTGTGCAAGATCTTTGATGGTTGTGGTATTTGCAAGTCTCGTATCTTCGTTGATTTCTATCAATTCTTCGCCATTGACTTTGATCGTATAGCGATCGCCAGGCTGCTGTTCAACAGAGGAATTTTTGTTTTGGGTTTGATTAGCAACGGCGGATTTTTCCCCTGTCCAACTTACAGTAATTTTACTCGCGTCTACATTTTCCCTAGTCAGCTCGTTTATTTTAGCTGCTAGTACACCTGCTCTCTGAACCGGGTCGTTATCAACTGAGCTAATCTGGTTATTTGCACCCGCTACATTCCCAACATTCAACATTTTTGATGAGTTGCTAGTAAGAAGGGCGTACGATTGCACGCCCCCAGTATTTCCAACTTCACCAACTTTTTTAGTTTCACTACTCGTATCTGGTACAGAACCTAAAAAGGTTAGAACAGGAATATTTCGGATAAAAAGGGTTGCCGCCTTACGTCCCCCAATGTTGTGAGAATGAATTTCTGTAATCACAGCATCCGAGGTAAGTTTCCCTGCTGGGGATTGGTACTCTCCCACTTTGACCACATCAGTGGCAGGTACTTTTTGGGAAGCCCGTGCAGTTCCCTTGGTGGTTTGAGTGCAACCGACTGAGGGTACCCCCAAAACAGTCAGAAACAGGGCGACAATAGTCCACAAATGTCTTTGATTCATGCGTCCGTTTTTTAAAGCGACTGTAGAGTTGAAGTTTTGTAATTCGTGGGATTTTTCACTAGTAAAAAGTGATTTTCTCCTCCCAAAACTCGAACTCGTTCCGTTTCCACTTTTTGTTTATAACTGCAACAGACTAACACGAACCTTTTGGCTTGGGGATCAGGGTTTTAGCGTAGGTCTTAGTAACTTTACCAAATTTAAATTGCGATCGCAAGGGTCAAACCTTTTCCAAGTGCGGATTGTAGCTATGTAACGTTTTTTTCCACAACTCAAAAAATTCTTTTTAAAACTTAATATTTGTTGTACATAAGATTCATGTAGCCCTGTCCACAACTATCTACAAGAATCTCTGCTATGTATGTATTATAGATAACATTAAAATTTTGCCATTCACTTTACAAAGGTAATCTGATTTTTTGGAAACGACATCGGAATAAATACTTAAAGTTATTTATTTCATGAAATCTTTACATTAGCCCCGGAATAAGTCCTTACAAGATTTACATGTCAGATGATTAGAAAAATCAGCTTGAGTTGACTCTCTTTATTTAAAGTTTTATCTGGCTGCTTTAACTGTAAATTGGATCTTCTCTGACTAGATTTAAATTAGTTATATATATAACTAATAGCTTCCGTAATACTGAGTATAAAAATGGTTGATACTTATTTCTGCTATCAGATAAAAAGCATAAAAAAAAATCAGAACAGCTTCGCGGACGCTTGTAAATATATTTCTTAATGTAGTAAATGATACAAACACTATTGTTCGCCCGAAGTAGTGCAATCAAGTATGATTTATTAGAGCAAGCTGTTAGCCTTATGGCAAAGGCAGGAGCGATGTCTGACGACAAGCCACTACCAGCTTAATCAAGGGGTCTGGTACGAATGGCACTAAGAAAAGATACAGCCCTTGCTCTGACTGGTTAAGAGCCTGGGGGCTGGGAACCCATTCTGGGAGGCTCCGCCTCCACTAGCTTGACAAGAGGCAGAGCCTCTTTAAACACATTCCCAGCCCCCAGGCTGGGAACGAGACGACACAAGCCTTTGGGCTTTTCTTAGTGCCATTCGGGTCTGGTACAACAGAACGCCTCAAATTAAATTGTTATAGCTTGCGATGAAACTTTCCACTTAATAAAAGGCTGGGATGATACAACTCCAAAGACAAAATAGTATCACCTACTCACGCGTCATACACCTGAGTCATGTAATAGATACGAGTATTCCTCAATGGCCTGACGACCCCCCAGTAGAATTTGCCACTGTCGCAAAACTCCAAAAGGATGGTTATTACCTGCGGCGTTTCTCCTTGGGAGAACATAGCGCCACTCACATAAATGCCCCTAACAGTTTTCACAGTTCAGGTGTAGGAATTGACCAATACCCCGCCCAATCACTGGTTGTACCTGCGGTAGTCATAGATATCCGCCCTATAGTGGTTAATCCTGATTATGCTCTAACTATTGCCGATGTTCTATTTTGGGAGGAACAACATGGTAAGATTCCTGCTGGTAATGCAGTACTGCTTTATACGGGTTGGCAAGAGAAGTGGTTTGATAAAAATGCATTCCTCAACCAAGACGCTGAAGGAATTATGCATTTTCCAGGATTTGGTAGCGATGCAACTCGGTTTCTGCTTAACGAACGGCAAATTACTGGCGTAGGGATTGATACTCATGGTATCGACCCCGGAAAGGATAACAGTTTTACTGTTAACCGCCTGGTGTTAGAACAACCGCGCATTGTGTTGGAAAATCTCACCAATTTAAATCAACTACCACCGAAAGGTACTACCTTAGTAATCGGGGTTCTTAGATTACAGAATGGTTCGGGTTCTCCTGTGGGAGTATTAGCCTTAGTGCCTTGATTGATGTATGGCAGCTATATGGTTCACTTAATACCTATCAGGTTGTTGCTTTATGGGCAGCAGTAGTGATGCGCTAATCTCTAATTAGGGATTGAAATATGATAACTCCATTATCTTGCCGCAATTACATTGACGGTCATTGGTTGAATGCTGTAAAAGAAGCAACTCTAGAAAGTCGCAACCCTTCTGATAAGACTGAAGTCGTTGCTACATTTCCCCGTTCTCAAGCCAATGATATAGATACAGCAGTAGCCGCAGCTCGCAAAGCTTACCACAGTTGGCGAAAAGTCCCAGCTCCCGCTAGAGCAGAATACATCTTTCGTGTCGGGGAAATATTACTCCAGCACAAAGAAGAACTCGCCCAGTTAATGAGTCGGGAAATGGGTAAACCCCTGACAGAAGCAAGGGGAGATGTGCAAGAAGGTGTTGACTGCGCTTTTTATAGTGCTGGTGAAGGGCGGCGGCTATTTGGGCAAACTACACCTTCGGAAATGCCTAACAAATTTGCGATGACTGTGCGGATGCCTATAGGAGTCTGCGCCTTAATTACACCCTGGAATTTTCCAGTAGCAATTCCTTGCTGGAAAGCTATGCCAGCTTTGGTGTGTGGTAATACGGTTATCCTCAAACCGGCTGAAGATACCCCCGCCTGTGCAACTAAATTGATTGAGATTTTTGCTCAAGCTGGTTTACCACCTGGAGTGATTAACTTGGTGCATGGGGTAGGTGAAGAAGCGGGGAAAGCTTTAGTTGAGCATCCCGATGTTAATTTGGTATCGTTTACAGGTTCTTCGGAAACTGGTGCTTTTGTTGGCGCAACTTGCGGACGCACTCATAAGCGTGTCTGTCTGGAAATGGGTGGTAAAAATGCCCAAGTGGTGATGGAAGATGCGGACTTGGAACTAGCGTTAGATGGTGCCGTTTGGGGAGCCTTTGGTACAACTGGTCAGCGGTGTACGGCTACTAGTCGTTTAATTTTACATCACGATATCAAAGAAAAGTTTACTAACATGCTCCATGAGCGTACCAGCAAGTTACGCCTGGGTGCTGGCATTGACCCCGATACGGACATCGGCCCGATAATTAATGAAAAGCAACTTCAACAGGTGAGTAAGTATTTAGATATTGCTCGTGAGGAAGGGGCAAAGGTATTAATTGGTGGGGATATTGCTAATGAAGGGGCACTGAAAAACGGTTACTTTTTTCAACCGACAATCTTGGATAATGTAACTTTAAATATGCGAGTTGCACGGGAAGAGATATTTGGGCCAGTGGTGGCATTAATTGAGGTTAACTCTTTTGAAGAAGCGATCGCAATCCTCAACGATAGCAATTACGGTCTTTCTTCCTCAGTTTACACCCGTGATATCAACCGGGCTTTTGCTGCCATGCGCGATATTGAGGCGGGTATCACCTACATTAATGGCCCTACTATCGGCGCAGAAGTACACTTGCCCTTTGGTGGTGTGAAACACACCGGTAACGGACACCGCGAAGCTGGAACTACAGCTTTGGATGTTTTCACAGAATGGAAAAGTGTTTATGTTGACTTTTCTGGGAGTTTGCAACGTGCTCAAATTGACAATCGTCAGTAATAATATTTTTTCATTGAAAGCGACGGGAAACTCTATCCCCAGGTGTCTGTGGAGGGATGTCGCCCCTGCACTTTGGGTATGGGGCATGGGGCATGGGGTATCGGGCATTG
>NZ_JADEXR010000161.1 GCF_015206995.1 aff. Roholtiella sp. LEGE 12411
AATAACAAACTTAAGCTAATTAAGCGTTCTGGTTATGGGTTTAGAAATTTTGAAAATTTCAGAGTTAGATGTCTATTAAATTGGCAATTTAATTATTAGTTTAGCATAACAAGTACTGAAGAACCATCAAAACAAGAAATTCCAGCAACTCAAAAGCAAAGAAAAACAGTATTTCAACCTGAATTTTTAGAAGACTTAAAATTTTGGGTGGAAAATGATCAACGAGTTACCCTTAGAGTTTTGGATCTTGTCAAAGAGACTTGTCAAGATCCTTTTAAGGGGAAAGGTAAGCCAGAACCTCTAAAATATTTAGATCCTAATACTTGGTCTCGCCGTTTAACACAAGAACATAGAATTGTATATCTTGTAAAAGATGATGAAATAAATTTTTTACAAGCTCGTTATCATTATTAACTATTAATTATCCCAAAATATAAGTAGCATTATTTAGTTTTGCGTAGCTTGCCGCCGTAGGCATTGCCCAACACTGTCCAACACTCCAAAAATATTTACTTGGTGACAAGCCGTCCTTAATATCCTAGCTGCTGAGTGATAAGTGGGTATGCAAAAATATTTATGTCATTGCAAAGGAAACGAAGCAATCCCAAACCCTTTAGTAATAGCCCGCTAATGCTGCCACTTAAGAGTGAAACTTGACTATTGGCCTGAACATAGCCAATAATGCCACCAACCAACGCTAAAATACCGTAATAGAGAGTAGCAATTATACCTAAATCAATTGTTAAAACCTATGTAGATTTTAACTTTACTGCCAGGGTCAGCAGACAATTTATCATAGCTATTTAGCTACATCACCAAATTGATTGATGGATAATCAAGCCATGCCAACGGCAAGTACCTCCTCCTACACAAAGGTGCAATTTCTCCAGCGCCAAGCAGCGTCACTTTTACTGTACCAATCTGTCCTCCAAGGCGAAGTAGGGGTGGCATTTCTTGACCTGTTGCAAGCTATACGTTACACTGATGCCGATGCGCGGAGCTGCCTCCAAGCCTACGGTATTTACTTCCACGCTTTGGCTGCTAGAAATCAAAATTGGGAGGACTACCTAATTACTCAAATTCTCATCTCAGAGAACCCTTTTACAAGGCTTGCTCAACAGCGAGAATTCGAGGATTTGCCCTCGGCTTTAGTAGCAGCAGCTCAACATGATTTACAAGCATTGCAGAGTCTCTATGAATGTAGCAGCGCTTCTTTAAGTGAGTGGGTACAAACCGTAGCCCAACTGCCGATTTCACCAGTTGTTTGGTATCAGGAACCAAAAAGGGTAGGAACAGATACGAGATTGTTCACATCTCTACAACATTTAGAAAGTTGGGGTAACGCTGTAGAAGATTTAGCAGCTTATTATCAGCAATTTGGCTCTGGTCTATTTGCAGAATATCACGCTCTACGCTGGCAATCTGGGCAGTTTGTCGGTATTCGGTATGCAGATACAGTTAAGTTGAATACACTAGTAGGTTACGAGTCTCAGCGAGATGCTTTACTGAAAAATACAGAGTTTTTATTATCAGGAGAAATGGCACTGCACGTATTACTTTACGGTAGTCGCGGTTCAGGAAAATCTTCTTTGGTGAAAGCTTTGTTGAATGAATATAGCGATTCCTCCGGTAAGGGCAAAGCCCAACGCAACCTGCGCTTGCTGGAAGTGGCAAAATCTGAATTAAAAAACCTACCAGAAATTGTGGAACATCTGCGAGGATTGTCACAAAAATTTATCATCTTTGTCGATGACCTTTCTTTTGAAGAAGATGATGATGCCTTTAAAGCACTCAAAGTAGTTTTAGAAGGTAATTTAACCGCGCGACCTCAAAACACAGTTGTGTACGCCACCTCCAACCGCCGCCACTTGATTCGAGAGTTCTTTGTCGATAGACCTGCTCCCAAAGACCATGAAGAAATTCATGCATGGGATACTATGCAAGAGAAGCTTTCATTTAGCGATCGCTTTGGTCTAACCTTAACCTTTGAACCAGCTGATCAGAAAACTTATTTAAAAATTGTCGGGCATCTAGCAGCACAAGCTGGAATTAATATTAAGCCAGAAGATTTAGAATATCAAGCATTACAATGGGCAACTCGCCATAATGGTCGTTCTGGTCGCACAGCACGGCAGTTTGTTGATTTTTTAAAAGCAGACTTAGCAATATTTGGTGCAGATAATAATATGTCCGACACACAGCCTGAAAATTAATTAGCTACTGATTTAATTGTTTTTAATTTAATAAAATATAGGATTCATATTTGATTAAGTGAAAAAACTGCGTACACCTCTAACTCCCTTTTTTCCTGTTCCCTATTCTCTATTCCCTGTCTCCACCAGTCAGTTCACGAATCAAATCGGATTACTATAGTGTTATATAAAATACTTATAATCGGAGAATTAAAAACAATTAACTATATGAGGGGTAATGACCTTAATAACTACTTATTCTAATAACTTAACTACTCTAAAAATAAGCAATATGCAATCACTAATGGTAAGTAATCGATTTATCCTAGGCATAGTTGCCTTTAGCGTGAGTTTTGGCCTTAGTCTCGTTCCAAGCTGGGATTTTAATAAAGCCTTTCTCACAAGTGTAATCACTGTACTTGCTACGTATACAGCAGCATTATTTGTAGACAAGCGACGCAGAAATCATGAAATGCTTGTTCTAGGTTCTCTCCGCAAGCAAATTAAAGAGATGGAGGGATTGAAGTCCCGTATTGTCAGAGAAATCAATCAAATAGAAGACCATCGTAGTTTACTATACTCAGAGTCTAAGCAATTACAAAATCAAGTTATAGAATGCCGTAATCAAAGGGATAGTCTGAATCGAGAGTTAAGCACTTTTGCAGGGCAAAGAAAGCAGTTAGACGCTGAAATTAGTAACTTAAAAACTGAACTTCATAGCCTGGATAAAAGTAAAGCAGAACTGAACAATTCTTTTGCTACTCTCACAACTGAAAAACGTCGTCTAGAGTTTAATTATAATATATCTAACGCTGAAATAACTCAGTTGCAAACTAAAATTTGTGAATTACAGCAAGAAAAACAAGAAATTGAAAGCAATTTAACTCTACTAGGCAGGCTTAAACCTCAGCTAGAAGATAAACTATACGAACTGCGAATTAAAATTCAAGAGTTAGAAATTAAGACAACTAAGGAAAATCAATTATTAGTAGCTACAACCAATGCCAGAGAAAATATAGAAGCTAACTTGAATTCTTTTCAAACTCAAATGGCATCTCAACAAGTTGAACTCAATCATTTACAAGAGCAAATTTCATTATTGCAAGAAGAACGAGACTTGTTGCAAAACCAAGTTTGGGAATTACTCCAACAAGTAGAAACAATTAATTCGGAACCCTCATCTGATGACGCCCAGGAAGATAATCTTGAATTATTTCCTTTTGCTGAATTAATTGAACCATTAGAAATAATAAATAGTCCAGTCGATATATCAGAAAAATTACCTAATGAATGGAATGATTTTTTGGAAAAACTACCAGGATATGAAATGCAAGTATTAAAAGCCATAGTCGAACAAGATAATCCTAAAGCAGCTATTAAACAGATTGCTGAAGCAAATATTACCATGCCAAATCTATTAATAGATTCTATAAATGAGCAGGCAAATGATACTATTGGTGAATTAATAATTGAGCCTAATTTGGAAATTCCAGAAGTTTATCAAGAGCATATCATAAACGTCAGAAAAATGATTGCAATGTATGAAATTCTTATGGCTAGACACGCCTCATCAAATTAAATTATTCTCGCCGTCGTCAGATTATTAGTGAGGTGAATGTAAGCCTTAGCTACTGGCTACGCGCCTCTGGGTTTAAAATAAAGTGAGGTGTAATAAATGGCAAAGCTCAAAATCTCGAAAAAAATATCTACTGCCTTAATAAATTCTCTTGGTGCAGGGGTGGTACCAAGAGTGGGAGTTGAACATATAGCAGTAGGTCGAGAAAAGGAACTTAAAAGCCTATTACAAAATCTTGACGACATCACAGAAGGTATAGCGTCATTTCGTTTTATAATTGGTAACTACGGCTCCGGGAAAAGCTTCATGCTACAAATGGTTCGTAACCGTGCTATGGAGCAAGGTTTTGTAGTAGCCGATGCTGATTTATCTTCCGAACGCCGATTAGCAGGAACTAATAATGAAGGTGTCGCAACCTATCGAGAACTAATGAGCCGCCTAGCTACAAAAACTCGTCCTGATGGTGGTGCTTTAGTCTCAATTTTAGAAGGATGGATTAATAAAATCCAACAAGAAGTTGTTAAAGAAACTGGAATGCGTCCCAGTGATAATGGTTTTGATGACAAAGTTGAAGCAAAAATTAGGGAAGTAGTTCAGTATATTGAAGACTTAGTTCACGGGTTTGATTTTGGCAGTGTTATTATTGCTTATTGGCGTGGCTACCGATTAGATGATGATGAATTGAAAAACGCCGCAATGCGCTGGTTTCGTGGAGAATTTAGTACTAAAACTGAGGCAAAAGCAGCCTTGGGAGTGCGAGTAATTATTGATGATGATAGTTGGTATGACTACATCAAACTATTTGCTAAGTTTGTGGCTGAAATTGGCTATAAAGGGCTTCTAGTATTGCTTGATGAAGCCGTACATATATACCAAATATCAACTACAGTTACGCGTGAAAAAAACTATAATAGACTCCTAGTAATGTTTAATGACACTATGCAGTGCAAAGCAGAACATCTTGGCATTGTTATCGGTGGAACAACCAGATTTTTAGAAGACCCAAAACGCGGACTTTTTGCAGATCAAGCTTGGCGGAGGCGCACAAAAGAAAGCCGTTTTGTTACACAAGCTGGTATTCAAGAATATTTAGGGCCAGTAATTCGGCTCAATCCGTTAAGTGAAGCAGAAATTCTCACGCTTCTGCAACGCCTAACTGAGATTCATGCTGTCAATTTTGGGTATGACGAAGCTTTGAAAAATCCTGAGTTAAAGGAGTTTGTTCAAGAAATTGTCAATCGCTTGGGTGCAGAAGCATTACTTACACCAGGAGAGATTGTACGGGATTTTATGAGTTTATTGAATATTCTTCACCAAAATCCAGGAATTTCATTTGGTGAATTAATTCATGGTTCTAAATTTAAACCTACTGCTGCTGGAAAAGATGTAGATGTGGATGAAGATAATGCAGCGGAGTTTAGTTTGTGATAATCAACCACAAAGGTAATATAGTAAGCCGCTTTGATTGCTGAATCACTCGTAGAGATAGGGAATAGGGAATGGGGAATAGGGAATGGGGAATAGAGAAGAAGTAATAAAGGTGTAGGACTTACGCACACTCTACGAATTCTCGGCGTTCTTCTCTACGATCCGCTGCGCGTTCACGTAGTGTCTTGTAGAGAAGGCGGTTTGATCAATTAAGCTTTTTGGCAACTTTTGCGTAAGTCATGAGGTGTACTGAATTTTTTCAAAAATCAAATAGGAATTCTATAGATTGATGAAAACACTGAACCAAAAGAACAGGTAAATTATTAAGGCTGAATTGGAAACAGTGCAAGCGTAGACGTTAGAGGCGGATTCTCTTCTACACTGTTGATGATTTCCAATTATGCTAAGTTTGAGACATGAAGTTGAGATTTACCCGATTGTTGTTATGTTTTATTAACTCAATTATCGCTCTTCAAAAAACAAGCCATGCAAAATTTCAATACATTCAACACTACAGGGCTGAGTTTAGAGCTGTTTCATGTGCAAACTAACACTGCTTTTGATTTACCACCAAATCTTCTTGTCATCCGCGTTGGTAAACCAAATGATCCAATTTTTCCAGACATTGATATTTCCAGTTTGCCAAATGCTGATTTAGTTTCTCGTATTCATGCACAGATTCAGATAGACGGAAGTAATTACTTCATTGAAGACTTAGGAAGCTCCAATGGCACATTTGTCAACAACACTAGATTAAAGCCTAGAACTCCTTATCAAGTGGATTTAGGAGATAGAATAGACCTCGGTCAAGGAGGTAAAGTAACATTTATACTTCAAGCTAAACCACAATATCAACAAAATCCTCTGTTAAGCACAATTCAGTCTGAAAGTGCTGGAAACCAAAGAAAAATTTCGGTGGATAAGACAACCAAGCTTGTAGGTTTAGCTTTGATGATTGCAGGTGTTGTAATTTTAGCGGCGAGTATTCAAGTTGGGATCTTTTTTCGCATTCCTGGTATCTTGCTATGTTGCGCCGGGGTTTCCGTTATCTTGCTACGACGTATAAACCCTAATTTAGGATGGATTTTAATAGCCCTAGGAATTGCTGTAGTAGCTTTTACTGGTAATATATTAGCGTCAGTTAATCTTCTTGTGATTTTGGTATCATCTGCTTTATTCTTTGGTGGATATCAAGTTTTTACGACTGGGAAAATCTTGGATTATGATTTGCGATCGCTCCAAGCATTAATCAAGAAATAGCTCGTTTAGCGATCGCAATATTCACATATCAACAACGCTGCAACTGCGTTAATAACACAACAATTTCATCAATTGCTTGCCGCACAACTGTTGCAGGTTGTTCTGATTGATTCACAATAATACTGAAAACCAACGGCTCATACCTAAGCGCATTCACATATCCAGATAGTGAAACCACACCCGTCATCGTGCCTGTTTTTGCTTGCACAATACCCTCAGCAGATGTGTTACGAAAGCGATTTTTCAAAGTACCGCTTTTCCCTGCAACAGGTAAAGATGCGCGATACACAAATGCTGCTGGTGTTTTTGCTATTCCCCGCAAAGTTTGTACAAAAGCTTCTGGAGTCGCTAAATCACGACGTGATAAACCAGAACCATCCACCAAAATGTAATTTGCCGGATCAACTCCTAATTGAGTTAAACTCGCTTTGACAACTTCTAACCCGACATCAGCGCTAGTTTGATTTTGCACCCTTGGTTTTCTCACAGCTAATGCTCTCAGCAGCGCTTCAGCATAGAGATTATTACTATTTATATTCGTCTCTAATAACAATTCAGATAAAGGTGGCGATTCCACCGCTGCTATTTCCTGTTGATTAGTACCACCAGTTAGTACGAATGTTTGTCCCAAAGTAATTTTTTCTGTTGTTAAAGCATTACGGAAGCGCCGTAAGAAGTAATAATTAGGGTCAACTATAGGCAAATTGAGTAAATACGGTTCGGAATTTACTGTTATTTGTCCTTTGATTCGTAATATTATTCCTGATAAATCGCGGGTAAAATTGATATTAGTTGGTTGATTTTTTTCAACTGTAACTGACTGATTAATTGTCCGCCATTGTTTGGACTCGTTAATATCAGTCCACACAACTTGTGAAATTTTACCTACAGTTTGCGGTACAATCTTCAAGCTAAAAACATTTTGATTTAGAATAAAACTGCTGACTGGTGCGCCATAATCTGATTGCAAATCTTCCCATTGCCAAGTGGGGTTAACAATATCTCCTTGAATATAACTATCATCGGCAATTAACTGTTTAATTTGGATAATACCCTTCTGTTTTAACTGCTGTGCTAAATTTTGTAAGTGAGTATCATTTAAGCTAGGATCTCCTCTACCAACAACACGCAAAACACCATTACCATTGTCATAAATTGAGGTACGAAAACGAAAATTTACCCCAAGCTCCTGCAATGCGGCCGCTGTTGTCAGCAGCTTGGCATTAGAAGCTGGAGTAAAGTATTTTTGAGCATCTCGATTGTAAAGAGTTTGCACGGTTGACAGGGGTTGCACCAAAATACCCCAGCGGGCGCGGCTGAATAAAGGACGATTGATTACAGCATCTATAGCTGTTCCCAGTTGGATAGAGCAAATTGATTTTGTGGTAGTTGTCGGCGCGATTTGAGTTTGTGCTTTCGCAACTCTAGAACTAAATGCTATTTGGGTAGACAAGAATAACAGCAAAAAACCCAGTGGTTTATTGAATGCATTAAATTTCATTAAATACTCCTTCTGCCCATAATAGATCTTATAATTTGGATCTCGTCTTCTTTGTTTAAACAGAAGTTGCTAAGTAAGCTGTCGCGCACCTAAATTGAACATGTTTTAGTTTAAATAGTCACGCATTCCAGAGTCCAGATTAGCCTTGACTTTTGACTTTTGACTTTTGACTTTTGACTCTTGACAAATGACAGCCCTCATGAATGATTGCAATCTAAATGTGTTTTAGCTTACCATGCCAAAAATTTTAACCAAATACGCAAAACAAAGCGTGCAACTAAATTGTCAGTTGCACGCTCAAGGTTATGAGTTCTTAATTTTGAATTTTCAATTCAGCAAACAACTCAACTCTACAATTTAGTGCCGCATTCAGCACAAAAGTTGTGGGTAGGAGGATTTTTGGCAGCGCAGTGACTACAATAAACTGGCTCTACTACGGCTTTCGGTGGCTGCTTAGGCAAGCCGATCATTTGAGCGTTGCTCTTACCAGGGGCTACCATTGGATAGCAGTTTTCGTCTCTGGTGACTTGGGCATTCACAAGTACCGGGCCGTTGTGTGCCAGCATTTCGGCGATCGCATCTTTTAATTGACTGCGATCGCTAATCACCATCCCCTTAATCCCATAAGCTCTTGCCAACAACTCTACGTCTGGCATTCCTACTTCCATATTTGAGCATGAGTAACGCTCACCGTAGAAGGCTTGTTGCCACTGGCGCACCATCCCTTGCCAGCCGTTATTGATAATCACAGTCTTGACATTTATACCATACTGTGATAATGTACCCAGTTCCTGCAAACACATTTGGAAACTGGCATCACCGCTGATACAAATGACCTCTTCATCAGGAAACGCCACCTTAGCGCCCATTGCCGCAGGTAAGCCAAACCCCATTGTTCCCAAACCTGCACTAGAAATCCAGCGTCTTGGGCCATTCTTGAGGAATTGTGCTGCCCACATTTGATGCTGTCCGACATCTGTGGTGTAGAAAGCGTGGGGTGCTTGGCGACTGATTTCGACAATCACCTCTTGTGGTGAAATACTGTCGGGATGCTCTGGTACTACCAGAGGATACTCATCGCGCCAACGGTTAATTAAGTTCAGCCACTCTTGGGTTTGATTGGGTGTACCTGCTGCACCTGTTTTTTTACATCGATGCAACAAGTCAGTTAACACGTTCCGCACATCGCCGACGATGGGCACTTCCGGAATGCGGTTTTTACCAACTTCTGCCGGGTCGATGTCGATGTGAATTACTTTGGCACGGGAGGCGAATTCATCTAACTTGCCTGTAACACGGTCATCAAATCGAGCACCAACACAAATCAGTAAGTCACAATCACTTACAGCAAAGTTGGCGTAGGCTGTGCCGTGCATCCCCAACATTCCCAAAGCTAGGGGATGATGTTCGTCAAAGGCACCGATCCCCATCAAAGTTGTAGTGACAGGGATGTTGAATAACTCGGCTAGTTGTTTAATTTCTTCATGGGCACTAGCTGCGATCGCACCCCCACCCACATACAATAAGGGACGCCGACTTTCAGCAATCAACTGGAGCGCTGCATTAATCTGCCGGGGATTTCCCTTGACTGTAGGGCGATAACCACGTAATTTTGCTGAACCTGGTTTTACAGGCACATAGTCAAATTCTTCTAAAGCTACATCCTTGGGGACATCAATCAAGACTGGCCCTGGACGCCCAGTGCTGGCAATGTGGAATGCTTCAGCGACAATCCGCGCCATATCTTTGGGGTCACGCACTACATAGGAGTGCTTAACAACCGGTAGCGTAATCCCGTAAATATCCGTTTCTTGAAACGCATCTGTTCCGATGAATGGACGTGCTACCTGCCCCGTTACCACAATCATTGGAATCGAATCCATATAGGCTGTGGCAATACCTGTCACCAAGTTAGTCGCACCTGGCCCAGACGTACCAAAGCATACCCCTACCTTTCCGGTGGCGCGGGCGTAGCCATCAGCGGCATGAGCTGCACCTTGTTCGTGTCTCACTAGGATATGCTTAATAGCACCAGTTGCTTCCACCTTATACAGGTCATCGTAAATCGGCAGAATCGCCCCACCAGGATAACCAAAAATGTATTCAACGCCGTGGCGATGAAGGCTGTCAAGCAGAGCAAAACCGCCAGATGCACGTTTGGGCACGACTGGCGGGTTAGAAGTATGAGATTGTTTATGATTCTCAGTTTGTGGAGCAATTGGGGAAGGCAAATCTCCTACGGAGACACTTTGTGATCGCACGGTCAAACCTCAGACTATAGCTAAAGTTAATGCTGAAATTCTGTAGTTAAGATTTCATTTTAATTGAAAAGTGCAATCAAATGCTTCTAACTTCTAAAAATTCCTATTTTACCTAAATTAATTAAATAATATCTTGCAAGACTCTGCGAGTATTATGCCAAGCCCAAATACCGACAACTACGACTACAATACTCATTCCTACCAGCACAACTCGCAAACCCAGAGCGTCAGTTAATGGGCCAGTAATTGCCAAAGGTGCAGATAGGGCAATATTGACGGCATGATTTTGAAAGCCGAATACTTTACCGTGCATCATCGGTGGCGTTTGCTGTTGAATTAAAGTTTGCATAGGCACGCCTATTAGGGAAGCACCTACACCCAAAAATGCACAAAGTACAAGCGCCAGCAACAGATTGTGGGTAAAAGTGAATACCCCCAAAACTAGCGCCATGATCAAAAATCCAATTAAGGGTAAGGGTTTATGATGCAGTTTATCACCCCAGTGACCTAAAATTGCTGCACCGAATACCATACCTACCCCTGCTGCTGCCAAGAAAAAGCCAAACTGTTTTTCTTTTAAACCAAATTCTGCTGCTAATCGAATTGTCAGCACCGTTAATGCTGCAAACACACAATATAACGTTGTTAGTTGCAGCATGGCATTCAAAACTAATCGGTTTTTCTTGAGATAGCCCAAGCCAGCTTTAAAATCTGTCCAAGGATGGACAACCGCTTGACTATCGTTAAGAAACTTGTTTTCTTTAAAATTAATTGGTTGCATTATCCCAGCAGACGCCAGGTATAATGCTCCGACTACAATCTCTTGACCGTACTCTTCTCCGAGCCAAGCTTTAGCCGCACTCAGTATTGGCTCGCCTACCGCAAAGCCAACTATTAACGCTCCCATCATCGTGCTGCTAAACAGCGCATTGGCTGCCATCAAATTCTCTCGTTTTACCAAAAGGGGAATAGCAGCTTGCTCAGCTGGAGCAAACAATTGCGTCACCGTGGAAATAGCAAAAGTTAAAATTAATAGAATCAGGAACTCCTGTGGCAAAAAGGGAAGACAGAGCGTTAAAAGTCCACGTACGATATCTGAGCCGACCATAATCAACTTTTTTGGCAAGCGGTCAACAAGGATACCACCCGCAGAACCGAACAAAATCGCTGGGATGGTGAACGCCAACATCAAAGTTGAGTACATGGAGTTTTCTGCTAACCCAGGAGGAGGTGGGTAATTCTCCAGCAAGGCAATCATCAAAACGAAGAAGACTTTATCTGCTAACTGGGACACTAGTTGCCCAATCCACAGGAGCATAAAACTGCGATTTTTTAGCAGTGCGCCAAACCCATTATTAACAGCAGCCGGTTCAGTTGGAAACATCAGATACTTTGGGATAGTGACTAGGGTAGATGGAGTAGGGGAGTGGGGGAGTGGGGGAGGCAGAGAGAGAGAGGAAGAAAATAATTAATGACCCTTGACCCTTGACCCTTGACAGAGGTGATGAATCGCGTCTTCTTATACAGAGTTGATGAATCGCGTCTCTACATTCTCTATTTCTCACTCCTGCTCAGTAAATCTGTTTTCCGGATTAATTTGCTTCATAGCGCTTTAACAGAATATACAAAAATTCAGCCGCAGTCAGATGACCTTTAGGTGGAAAAATCCCCATTGTTGAGTCTACCCAGCAACCTTGTACAGTTTGTGGCGATCGCCAGATGGACAAATGATCAACTACTGGTTCTGCATAAAAGTTATTTTGCCCACTACCTAGCAAACAAGAACTCCAATGGGTGAAATAATCATGACTCATCCGATGAATCGGAAAATTACCCTGTAGTGGTACTCCCCATCCATCTATAGCAATAAATGCTTTGACACGACCACCCAAGAGTTGCCACAAATGCGCTGCCCCTATTGCCCCCACTACGCCAGCACTAAAGCTAATAAATATAATTGGTGATTCTAGAGAGTTGCTTAGGCGCTCGCGCAAAAACTGCAAAATGTGCAAAGCTGATAAAACCAAAACATCTTTACCTGGATAAACCAGTATATTTGCGGAGTTACGTGCGATCGCGCTATTACAAACTATATCTAATAATCCGACTCTAAAGCTTTCAGTTAACTCTGGCTCATGAATTCCAGGGCAAATAATTATACTCATTTCTAACATTACCTTTCATTACATGAAATCTATCTGCTACCACTTGAACATTAGGAATTAATTCTGCTACTAAATTTTTATAGCCTCGATCGCAGTATGGCAGCAAAAGAAAGGTTTAGCTTAATGAGTGGATTAGTGCGATCGCATTTCCGCTAGATGGTTTGTGAAGAGCGATCGCATATAATGCAAAGTTCAATATCTACTCACTTGACTATTGAAGTCGAACAAGAAGAAGACGGTCGTTGGATTGCAGAAATCTTAGAAATACCGGGTGTTTTGGTGTATGCTTCGACTCAACAACAAGCGATATCCAATGTGCAAGCTTTAGCTTTGCGAGTGATTGCTGACAAAGTGGAACATGGATAAATTCGCTTAGGGTTAACCAGTCTCACCTTTGTTGCAGCATAAAGGATAGTAAATTGTGGAAAGGTAGTTTTAGTTTTTGGACTTGAGCGCAAATCAGTGATATGGAAAAAGTATTTGCCAAAAAGCCAGGGGTTTTGCCGAATCAAGAAAGCCGAGTTCTTAATTTTGGATAAAGTCGAGCTTAGAAATAGCTTTTATTTTTAAATTACTTAACTCTGTAACTTCTAACCCAGAATATTTACACAAAGCCCTAATTACTTTGATTAACTCATTTCTCACACTATCTGATGATAGGCAAAATTTCACGGCGTTATAGACGCATTTCCCAAAAAGCTGTACCAAATTAATTTTACTGAAAACCCGGCTTTTTAGCATCTTAAGCACTTTCGCTATTCCACCAACATAGCAGATGCCGTATTGGTTCAATTTTCCATGCCCAATGCCCAATGCCCAATGCCCAATGCCCAATGCCC
>NZ_JADEXR010000162.1 GCF_015206995.1 aff. Roholtiella sp. LEGE 12411
GTATAGGCGGTTGTTGGTGCTGGTTATCCACTCACAGAATTTATCCCATACGTTGGCGCTGCTGCGCTGTTGTAAGGTTGCTGTCATGGTTTTATAAGTGCTTTGTTTTTATGATGTTTAGGTAGGCTTTACTACCTGTAACTTATCTTAAATAAAAGATTGCATTTTGTAAAGTGTTTTGTAAATAAATTTTTCTATTAACCCGGTAGATAAGCTTGTAAAAAGCTCTAAAGTTGTATTTTACAAGCATAAAATCGCCTAAAATGCAGTGAGAGCAGAAGTTTGGTAAATATAAACTTTAATTGCAGTCATCCTAGTATGACAATTTGAATCGGCTCAGTTTTCGTAACCTTACTCAGGTAGAGATTGTGGCGTAGTGAGATAGAGCCTGTTATATGCCAATTGATTATTCCCGCATTGTCACTTATAGCCCTGCTTATACAATTGTTCCGACTTATGAGTGCTTCAATCGCTGTACTTACTGCAACTTTCGCACCGAACCGGGTAAAAGTCCCTGGATGAGCCTATCAGCAGCAGAAAGTATTTTAAAACAGCTTCAAACTCAAAACATCTGTGAAATCCTCATACTCAGTGGTGAAGTACATCCCCATTCACCAAAGCGTCAGGCGTGGTTTCAGCGGATTTATGATTTGTGTGAATTAGCACTTTCAATGAAGTTCTTACCGCATACTAATGCAGGGCCATTGAGTTTTTGGGAGATGCAAAAGCTGAAGCGTGTGAATGTTTCAATGGGGTTAATGTTGGAACAATTAACACCACAATTGTTAAATACTGTTCATCGGTACGCACCGAGTAAATTACCAGCAGTAAGGTTGCAACAATTACAATGGGCCGGAGAGTTGCAGATTCCTTTTACAACCGGGCTACTGTTGGGAATTGGGGAAACTGAAGATGATTGGTGGGAAACATTGGCGGCTATATCCAATTTGCATCGAAGTTACCATCACATTCAAGAAGTCATCCTGCAACCTCACAGTCCAGGAAATCAGCAAACCTTTGATGCACCTTCCTTTGACCCCTATCAACTACCAGAAGTCATTACCAAAGCACGTCACATTTTACCGCCAGATATTACTATTCAAATTCCACCAAATTTAGTTAAAGATAAGCAATGGTTGCTTGCTTGTATCGAAGCTGGTGCGCGAGACTTGGGCGGAATAGGGCCAAAAGATGAAGTGAATCCTGATTATCCCCATATTCAAGAGCAAGCATTGAGAGCAATTTTACAGTCAGCGGGGTGGGAATTAGTGCCGCGATCGCCAATTTATCCGCAGTTTCATGGCTGGTTGTCGGGGGAATTGCAAACAGCACTGAGACGATGGCTTAACAATTTAACCCCAGCTTCTGTTTTGCAAAGACAGGGCTAATTAACAAACGTAGATAAGCTAAAACACATTTAAATTGCACAATCATTCATAAGGGCTGTCATGCGTCATTTGTCATTAGTCAAAAGTATTTACAAAGGACAGGTGACAAATGATTAATGACGGTCTTAGCCAGTGAATGTGCAACTTGGAAGTCCCTTAGCTTACCGAGCGAAACACCGCTCCTGCTAAAATCTAGGGACAGAGATTTTGATTGGTCTTCCTCTGTTTTTTCTAAGATAGAGTTTACAGTCCAAATACTGTTGTATAATAGATATAGTAAGGATTCGGGGGGCCATTTACTGGTCAAAAACGTCTATAGAGACTATCTTTGGAAATCTCCAAGGTCTGAAGTCCAGCCAGCTGAAGCAACTACAGCGGCTGTATCACCAGCGCATACCGGGCGATCGCATCACTACGTCCGAATTTTCCCAGCGACTGGCAGCAATTAGCACAGAAGTTAATCAACCTGTATGTGCCTACCTCAACCGTCGGGGGCAAGTGATTCGTGTAGGGGTAGGTACACCACGTCAAACACAAATTCCACCGCTGGAATTGCCCCGTTACGGTGCAGAACGGCTCAGCGGTATCCGTTGTATTGCTACCCATCTCAAGCCAGAACCACCTAATGAGGCGGCGCTGACAGCTATGGCACTACAACGCTTAGATGCTTTGGTTGTCCTAAACATTACTGGCACAGGATTCACACGGCGGGGAGGCGGCGCTACTGGGTATGTCAAAGAAGTTTATTTGGCTCATCTAACGCCCCAAGAATCTCGCACTCTTGTGACTAGTCCCACTGCACTCAAAATGGTGGAAAGCCAAGTCCAATCTCCAAGTTGGAATATATCGCCGCCTTTGAGCCTGGATGATCTGGCAGAGCAGGATTTAGTAGACTTGGTGGAAAATCTGGAAGCAGAATTCCACAGGGAATTCATTGCCCAGGAAGTAGATGCTGACCATGATCGCGTGCTAATTGTGGGGCTGATGACCAGTGAGAGGAGTCGCCAAGGATTCCAGGATACCTTAGTAGAATTAGCACGATTGGTAGATACTGCTGGCGGAGATGTATTACAAACAGTACAACAAAAGCGATCGCGTATTCATCCCCAGACAGTAGTTGGCGAAGGTAAAGTGCAAGAAATCGCCTTAACTGCCCAAACCCTAGGCGTTAATCTAGTCGTATTTGATCGCGACCTATCACCTTCCCAAGTCCGCAACTTAGAAATGCAAATCGGTATCAGGGTGGTTGACCGCACCGAAGTAATTTTGGACATCTTTGCCCAACGCGCTCAGTCCCGTGCTGGTAAATTACAAGTAGAACTAGCACAGTTAGAATACATGCAGCCGCGACTAGCTGGTAGAGGTCGTACAATGTCACGATTAGGTGGTGGTATTGGGACTCGCGGCCCTGGTGAAACCAAACTGGAAACTGAACGACGTGCCATCCAGCAGCGCATTTCCCGACTGCAAAAAGAAGTAAACCAATTGCAAGCACATCGTTCGAGGTTACGGCAGCGACGGCAGCATCAAGAAGTTCCCTCAGTTGCTTTGGTTGGCTATACCAATGCCGGTAAGTCCACCTTGCTGAATGCTCTCACTAATGCTGAAGTTTATACAGCCGACCAGTTATTTGCAACTCTCGATCCCACCACGCGCCGCCTGGTGATTCCTCATGGCGAAGCTGATGAACCTGAAGAAATTCTGATCACAGATACGGTAGGGTTCATACACGAACTGCCTACATCTTTAATGGATGCCTTCCGCGCTACTTTGGAGGAAGTCACAGAAGCGGATGCTCTACTGCATTTAGTGGATTTGTCTCATCCTGCTTGGTTGAGTCATATTCGCGCAGTTAGGGAAATCCTAGCGCAAATGCCAGTGACTCCCGGTCCAGCACTAGTTGCTTTTAACAAGATTGATCAAGCAAGTAGCGAGACACTAGCTTTAGCTCAGGAAGAGTTTCCCTTGGCGGTGTTTATTTCAGCAAGTCAGCGCTTGGGATTAGAAACCTTACGCCAGCGACTTGCTCAGCTAATTCAATACGCCGTGGACGGTGGGTAAATATAGAAATTTAGTTGATTTATAACATTTATAGACTCAGTATTATTACTGGGTTTTTTCATGATTTGAAGCCAAAGATAAAGTGTTTTTGAACATAAGGTCTGTATTATAGACAACTCACCCTTGGATGCCTAGATTAGTGTAAAGCCTATTTGTAGAGTGCTTTTAATATCAGTCAGATGGATAGCAATTTATCAAATTGTCATCTTCACCAATTGAGTCTCAAGGTTCTATTTCGTAAGTACTGTTCAATATGAAAAACCCCTTTTTAACTTCTGTATTACCCAGCATTTTGGCTGCTACTACCCTTGTCATATCACTTTCTACCTTTTCCCCTGCTAACGCCGCTTCTATAAATTTCACTATCAACGAATTCACAGGTTCTGATACTCAGGTAAAGTTTACTTTGGATGACCAAATAGCAGGAACTGGAAAAGTTCAGTTCAAAGTAGACTTTTTATCGACTGGAAATAACGCAATTGCTGACATACGGGGCGTTTTCTTCAATATTTTAAACGATTCGCTTCTCACTGGCCTCCAAGTAGTGGGTACAGATATCACAGCCAGCAAATTTGGCGCTGCTGGAACAATTAACTCTATCGGTAGCAGTAGTAACAATCTGAACGGTGGTGGCGGTTATTTTGATGCTGGGGTAGAAATTGGTCAAGAAGGTATAGGAAATGGAAAAGGCGACATTCAATCGACAACATTTACCCTATCCCACAGTTCACAAGTTTTAACCCTGGCTCAATTTTCTGAGCAGAACTTCGGAGTGCGTCTAATGAGCGTAGGTTCTGGAAATAGTCGCGGAGGAAGTAGCAAACTTAAAGGACAAGCTACTTACTACACTCCCACGCCACCTCCACCTAAAAAAGTACCTGAGCCTAGTACTGCTGAGGCTATTGGCTTATTTGCTGTAGGTGTTTTGAGACTCACAAAAAAAACAAACAGTCTCCATAGCAGTCAACAACACTGCTGATTCAACTTGGGTGGCTTTTACAAAGAAAGGCAGAGGGTCGAGGGCAGCTATGCTGAAGGTTAAGAGTATTAATTAAAACTAAAGTTGCAGGGCGTACAAACTCCAACAAAAAGGCGGGAAATTGATTGAGGTTGATCGGTGGTTCCCTAGTTCTAAGCTCTGTTCTAATTGTTTTTATCAAATAGGTGAGATGCCGTTGGATGTCCGGGAATGGACTTGTCCTCGTTGTGGTACTCATCATGACCGTGATCGAAACGCAGCCATAAATATTAGAGCACAAGGAATCAGAATGATAAAGGCGGAAGGTTCAGCCGTCTCTGCTGTAGGAGGGGATGTAAGTCCTAGTCTTGGGCGAAAGTCTATAGTAGTGGCACTCCCCCGTGATTACAGAAACCCAAACTGTACTTGGTACTCCAAGTCCGTGTGGGTAGTTCACTCCTCAAGATACAACTAATATCTCCGCTCTTTTGGCTCAAACATGGTAATTCCCACTGGTCGATATTGAATATCAATTCCTGCTGGTGAATAATAAGCCATTGTGTGTTTAAGGAAGTTAGTATCATCTCGTTGGGGATAATCTTCGCGGAAATGAGCACCACGACTTTCTTGGCGATTTAAGGCTGATGCTAAAATTGTTTGCCCTACTATCATTAAACTCCGCAGTTCTAAAGCTTCGACAATTTCTGTATTCCAGCAACGGCCTTTGTCATCTAAATAAATTTGAGGATATTGCTGTTGAATTTGTGCTAATTTCTGCGAACCCTCACGCATTAATTCCTCGGTGCGGAAAACACCGCAGAATTGAGTCATACAATCTTGAAAAGCTTGACGAATTTGGTTAATGCGGTACTTTCCTGGCTGTTCTATTAAAGCTTGGATTTGCTGCTGAGCTTCTGTTATGTAACGTTGCTCGTCTACAGAGGGTAACTTCCGATTTTGTACATATTGGGCGATCGCAGCCCCAGTCCTCTTACCATACACCACGCATTCCAGTAGGGAATTACTACCGAGACGATTTGCACCATGAACAGAAACACAAGATGTTTCACCAGCGGCAAAGAAGCCATCAACTAGACTATCGCCACTACTGCGGACTTGACCATCGGTGTTAACTGGAATACCGCCCATACAATAGTGAATTGTGGGGCGGACTGGCATCGGCTGAGTTACCGCGTCAACGCCCACTAAGCGATGAGCTTCTTCCCAACAGAAGGGGACGCGGCTCATGATTTTTTCTTTGCCCAGATGGCGCAAGTCAAGATAGACAAAGGGGCCACCAGCACTATCATCGGGATGAACACCACGACCAGCGCGAATTTCGTAAGCGATCGCCCGTGAGGTAATATCACGAGGAGCCAGTTCCATACGGCTGGGTGCGTAGTTCGCCATAAAGCGATCGCCTTCACTATTAATTAGATACGCTCCTTCACCCCGTACTGCTTCCGAAATCAACACGCCTACCGGATATAAACCCGTGGGATGAAATTGGACGAATTCCATATCTTCGAGGGGTAAACCGGCGATCGCAGTCATTGCCAAACCATCACCAGTGGAAGCGTAATCATTTGAGGTGGTGTTATAAACGCGACCATACCCCCCCGTGGCAAACATCACTGCCTTAGCCCTTAGCACCTCTATACGTCCATCTAAGAGGCTGTACATCACCACGCCCTTCGCCTGATCCTCTTCCAAAATCAGGCGCATGACATACCACTCTTGATAAACTTGCACACCGTAACGCCGTAGGTTATTAACCAATTCGTGCAAAATTGCGTGACCAGTTTTATCAGCCGCGTAGCAAGTGCGATCGTGGGAATGTCCACCAAAAGCTCTTTGGGCAATACGACCATCAGGCAAGCGAGAGAACAAAACGCCCATGTGTTCCAAGTCAATCACCACATCTGGCGCTTCTTTGACAAGAATTTCTACTGCATCTTGGTCTGCTAAGTAATCGGAACCCTTAACAGTATCAAAAGCGTGTGCTTCCCAGCTGTCTTCTGAATCAACATTTTTTAGTGAGGCTGCCATACCACCTTGAGCAGCCACTGAGTGGGAACGAATTGGGTGGGTTTTGGCAACCACAGCAATATTTAAGCTGGGGTCAGTACGAGCAATTTCCACAGCAGCGCGACATCCCGCCAATCCACCCCCGATAATAATCACATCGTGTTCTAGCATAATTAGCCCTCGACTGCAAAAAGCTGCTGTTCTATTGTAGAGACGTGATTCATGAGACAGTGCATTGTAGAGAAAAATTTGATGGTCAAAAGCTTCCTTTCACAACTTCCACATCTCAACAAAAAAATTCCCTGTCTATAGACAGGGATATGATTTTAACTTTGGATTTTGATTTGGTGAAAAGCTCCAAGCAGTAGCCAGTATGTTGGTTTTCAGATTGGAGTCGGAAAACCACTCAGCTAGTCGCTTGTACAGGTTGTTGCTGAGAAACATTACCGGGTATAGGTTCAGTCTTAGTTCCTGCATTTACAGGAGTTACTTCAATATGATTTAACAATGTAGTGACAAATGCAAACAACAAGAAAGGCAACGATAGCAGGACGACAAGACCCACCGTTGCTAAAGCATACACTGGTCGCCTAGCACCCATCAGCGCTAAGGCTGAGGCCAAACTTAGGGTAATTGTGATCAACCAAACAATTATTTGACCATATATATCACCAAAGGTCAGGGTACAGACAAACCGATACTTTTGAATATTACTCGTGGTCATCACATTTGCCTCAAGTCTCTCCTATAGATTCTACGTTAGAGCCATGTTTGGTTTCTAGACAGTTTCTAAATATTTTTGCAAGGTTTGTAATATCGCTTCACAATTAACTGTTTTTGTTAATGAACAGAATTCTTCGGTTAACTGTTGATATTTTTTGCGAATGGTCAATATTACATAATGACCACAAAAATATGAAAGATAGCATCAGACGACCCTCCAATGACGCTAATATAAATTAGCCCTAACAGCGGTGAGGCACAGCCAAATGGTTTTGACTCCTCAACAACTAGACGCCATCATGCCTGACGCTAGTCAGCTATATAGCGATGAGCCGGAAATGGAAAGTTCTCTGCACTATATGCAGCTATTGCTGCTTGTCACCTGTTTAGAATGGCTGTGGCGTGACAGGAATGATTACTTCATTGGTGCTAATCTCACCATTTATTTTAGTCGCCAACAACTGCGAAATCGTGATTTTCGCGGTCCTGATTTTTTCTTAATCAAACAGACACAAAAGCATCCCCGTAATTCTTGGGTGGTGTGGGAAGAAGATGGTAAATATCCCAATTTAATTATCGAACTGCTCTCAACTAGCACCGCCGATACAGACCGAAATTTGAAAAAAAACCTGTATCAAGATCGTTTCCATACACCAGAGTATTTCTATTTCTCCCCAGACACTCTAGAGTTTGCTGGTTTTCGCCTAGTAGGAAGTGAATATCAAGATATAGCACCCAATGCTAATGGCTGGCGCTGGAGTCAGGAGTTAGATTTGTACCTGGGCATCAATTCAGGAAAGCTACGCTACTTTACTCTTGAAGGTGTTTTAGTGCCAACACCAGAAGAAGCCGCATTACAGACACAATTAGAATTACAACAACAAACTCTAGAGTTACAACAAGAACGCCAACGCGCTGAGCGGTTAGCAGAAAGACTACGTGCTTTGGGTATGGATGTAGAGTGAGAGGAAAACTATTTTAATTTAAATTCATCAAATTTCACAACTTCCGAATCTGGCTTGCAGGTATCAAAACGTCGATAATTTGTAGTCAATTTTCTACTAACTTGTCACTCGATTGCTTTTGCGTCATCTGTCATCAGCTGCTAGGCTGTTTGCCTGCTACCCCTATTTATTGAGCCGACACAACAACTGTGCCTTCGACTACTTAAAAAGTGGAAGAATCCAGGCAGCCGTAATGCTGAGCAATAGTATAAACTCTATGACAGCCAGCACAAGCGTTGACTGGAAGCAGTTTGACGATGAACCCCGACGCAGGTTCGACCACCATGTGGAGAGATGAGTAGACCACAGAGCAGGACTATCTTTGTCACGGAATTGCCAATTTAGCATTGATAGTAGTAGCGGTAGTCCGCCAACCCTTGCATTCATCAGGATGTGAAGAGCGATGGAAACAACTATAATCACCCAGGCAATTAAGTGTGCGTAGTACCAGGTATGATTGAGTTCTCCCTTTGGCAGCCATGTTTCATCCATCATCTTGCCGCTGAAGAGCGCAAAATTTAATGCAAAAAGCGCAAACGTGTTGGTAAAACGGTTTAACGTATACCACCAAATTGGTTCACCAACTTTAGCTAGTTTAGAGAAAGAATTCGGTTGAATAAGCCGCCTTTGCCCCCGATGAAACGCATAGAGAACAAAGGTAGGGAAAATTAGCAAGGTACACAGCCCGAAGGTTCCGTGCAAACCTTCAATGTCTTTATAGGAAGGAAGCGGAATTCTTCCCCATCGACCATCATAAAGATCATAAGTCCAGAAAGCGGTCAAAATTGCAGCAATGAGAAAAAGACTAGTGATTCCATGCAGAATCCGCAGGAGCAGCGGTTGATAAGGCTGACTTGATTTCATCAAATAAAATTCTCACTAATACGCGCTAGCTTTTGCAGAGCAGTTTCACTCTTCATCTTGCAATTGTGAGTGCGATCGCCCCATAATACTAAAAACCTCATAATAAAGCTTTCTACCAACTTCGCTGCGTTAACTGGAAGAATCGGCAGATTATACTTATAAGTGCTATCAGTGCCAAATTAGCTCGCTTTTATACCCACATCATGCACCTCATCTGGCACAATTGGAGTTACAACAAGAACGCCAACGGGCTGAACGTTTGGCAGAAAGACTGCGATCGCTTGATGTTGATTTAGAATGAATTAGCGACTATTTTAACTTAAATTCATCAAATTTCACAACCTCTGAATCTGGCTTGCGGGTATCAAAACGATAACTGCTTACCGTACCTGTCCCTGTATCAAAGATACTGAAAACCGTAATATCATTACTGGCAATATAAGGTATTGGTTTACCATCTTTGCCTATCAAGGGTGCGATCGTTGGTATTATAGGTTCTAAACCATTAGGATTGCCTTGCTTAACATAATCCTCTTGATAACCAGTTGGCACTTCTCGCTTTCTTTCACCCAAAGCAGCGCCATAACTATTACCAACATTAGATGTTTCCAGAAAGTGTATTCCACCAGGACTAACAAAGCGGTTCCACAAATGGGAATGCCCATAAAATACCAATTGCACATCAGCTGTTTCTAGCAACGGGACAACATCGCGGATAATATAATCTGCGTCCTTGGGGTATTCGTAACGCACTGCCTTGATTTTGCCATCATCCCGCTCAATTATCTGTACTGGGTCTGTGTAGGCAGGGACAATGTTATCGCCCAGAGTGTGGGGTGGATGATGGAACATCACAACTTTGTATTTTGCTTGTTGAAATTCAGGGCTATTTAGTTCTGCCTCCAGCCAACTGTACTGCTTGCTGCCTTTCGCAATTGGCTCATAAATAATCTGTCCATAACCCCACTTTTCCGGATTATTTAAATCTTTTTCTGCTTCTTGATATCTACCTTTATTCTTTCCATCTAAGCTGGCAGTCCGCCACATATTAGTAACATACAGTACCACTAAACGTACATCACCAAAGCTGACTGCATAATACCTTTTTCCCCCCTCTTTACTTTTTGGAAGAGTGAAAATCTCTTCGTAGGTAAAAGTATTAAAAGAATTATCTATTAGGGATTTATCACTATACAGTTTTTGGGCGACTGCACGGGGAATTGTATTATCATATTCATTGTTTAAACTTCCCGTTCTAGCAAACTGTCCCATCACCTCATGATTACCAATACAAGTAAACATCGGTGCATTTTGAATGATTTTCCCGCCAGTGTAAATTGTCTTAACGCTATTATGCGTCATTTCATATTTAGCACGACCTTGTAAACCAGGGAATAATGCACTATAGCGGTTATCATCAAACCATTCCGAGGCGCGATCGGGCGTGTTGACTAAATCACCAGCAAACCATACCCCATCTACTTGTCCAACTGTTTCTACCACCTTTTGCAGATTTGCTGCTGTCATCGGCTTCAACTGATGGTCTGAGGTAAGTAGGATTTTCAGCGGTGTACCTGATTTTGGAGTAGGTGCAAGGGTAAAAACATCGCTGCTAACACTCTCATCACTTTTCTGTACACTCGTGACGCGATAAGGAACTCGCATACCGGGAGTTAAACCAGTCACCTCAGCTTCATGTCGCCAAATGTCGCGTTTAATAGGTTGTTGATATTGTCTGTTTTGAGTTTGGCTTGCTACTCGTGATTGCTGATCTTCGCGTGTGCGGCTGAGTTTATTAGTACTTGCCTTGGCAGTTTGCTTGAGATTTTCACCGTAGCTGACTAGATGTTTCGTACCAGCAAACTCGGTAAACCAAACTACTCGTACTGAAGTTTCAGTTGGCAGTTGCAAAAATGGGTCGGTCAGCAACTGGGGTGCTGATATCATACTTGTTTGACCAAATGAATGCACGCCTACTAGCGTAAAGCATATAAACAGCAAAAACACAGATGCTAATAGTATTTTGCGGCTGCTTAAGCGTTTGAGCATGAGTAATATACCAAATTTTTAGGTGTCCACGACTGAACGCAATTATATTATTAACCTTGTTGGCGAACATCTTGAAAAGCTTCTAACTGGGGCAAATTTACAGTCACAAAATTAAAAACTTGGCTTTCTTTATTCGGCAAAAACCCTAGCTTTTTGGCAAATACTTTTTCCAAGTCACAGATTATGGATGAAGTTAAAAAAGTAAAACTACCGTCACACAAAGGTTTTAGCGATAGCGTTCGCGTTGCCAAAAAATGGATAAAGTCGAGCTAAATTAAGGCTTATTTTTTGGGGATTCAAAAAATAGTTTGTAAGATATCCATGTCAATGCTGCAACAATAATAATTCCAGCCATCACCGAAGCTATCCTGACCGCAATCAGCACCGCAACACCGAGAGCAAAGAGTTTTCCACCGAGAATAGCTTTTTTAATCCACAGTTTAGAGGAATTTTCCGGTTGATGCTTAACAGTTTTATGAAAAGGTGCGTTAGAAGCACGGATGTCAGCTTCCATCTCCCGCAGCCTTACTTCCATTTCTCGTTCTCGTAGTGTGCGTTCCCGCCGTTCAAGTTCTTTATGGCGATCGTCTTGAGATGTCATCGATATCCACCCCTTGCAGGACAATAAAATGATACAAGCATTTATAAGTTAGTCCATTTGGATATTAACTCACACCTATAGGACTTGCACACTCTACGAATTCTCGGCGTTCTTCTCTATCAGACGCTGCGCGTTCACTTCGATTAATTTTGCTTTTTAGCAACTTTTACATAAGTTTTGAATAAGTAAGAATTGTGGATTTAATAACATACAGTTGCGATCGCATCTTGCTAGGGTTTGTTCTAAATTGGAATAAGGGGTGGCGGTAGCGATCGCACTTGCGTGGAAAATGAAAACAGGCGATCGTATATCTTGCCACCACCATAAGCCAAAATTTTTATAGATACTCACACTAGGTAAATTCAAGATGGATATCAAAAATGGCTTTGTCGGCACTATTGGTAACACACCCCTGATTCGCTTAAACAGTTTCAGTGAACAAACAGGTTGCGAAATCCTCGGTAAAGCAGAATTTCTCAATCCTGGCGGTTCCGTTAAAGACCGGGCTGCACTTTACATTATCAAAGATGCAGAAGAGAAAGGCACCCTCTTACCTGGTGGCACTGTAGTTGAGGGAACCGCTGGTAATACTGGCATTGGACTAGCACATATTTGCAACGCCAAAGGCTACAAATGCCTAATTATTATTCCCGATACCCAGTCACAAGAAAAGATAGATGCACTGACTGCCTTGGGGGCAGAAGTTCGCCCTGTCCCCGCTGTACCCTACAAAGACCCCAACAACTACGTCAGGCTATCTGGCAGAATAGCTGCTGAATTAGAAAATGCCATTTGGGCGAATCAGTTTGATAATTTAGCCAACCGCCGCGCCCACTACGAAACCACGGGAACGGAAATCTGGGCGCAGACAGATGGTAAAATTGATGGGTGGGTAGCTGCAACTGGTACTGGCGGTACTTTTGCTGGTGTGGCGTCGTACCTGAAAGAACAAAATCCGGCAATTAAATGCGTTGTTGCCGACCCTTTAGGTAGCGGACTTTATAGCTATATCAAAACTGGTGAAATCAAAATAGAAGGGAATTCTATCACTGAAGGCATTGGTAACAGTCGTGTCACAGCCAATATGGAAGGCGCACCCGCTGATGATGCCATCCAGATTGATGATACAGAAGCGTTGCGGGTAGTTTACCAACTGCTACGGAAAGATGGGCTATTAATGGGTGGTTCCACGGGAATTAATGTTGGTGCAGCTGTTGCCTTAGCTAAGCAATTGGGCCCTGGACATACTATTGTCACCATCTTATGTGATAGTGGTTCCCGGTATCAGTCGCGGATATTCAATCGTGAGTGGCTAGCCTCAAAAGGACTTTCAATAGATTAGTCAATAACTGGAGTTTAGACTAAAGATAAGCGAGCGGAAAATAATACTTAGAAAAGTATGGATAAAAAATTGACATATCTGTTCAGGTGAAAAGTCACTGAAAAGAAAAGGCGGTCAGCTATGTTGAACTGAT
>NZ_JADEXR010000163.1 GCF_015206995.1 aff. Roholtiella sp. LEGE 12411
CATTAACAGAAGAAGGTTTAGCTGCAAGACTTGGTGTAAATGTAGAAACTATACGCGAGCAGCGAACTAATTTGCACCCACCGCTTTTTGTAGCGTGGTGTAAGGGCAAGGATAAATCGGGTATGGGGTGGGAATTTCACAAAAATACGGGGTTATATCATCCGGCAAGTTAGTCGGGAATACTTTTAACCTCCTCTAAGTGCTTTTTAAGCGTATAAGGGCAATCGGGAGCTTTAATTGCACTAGCGTAAGGCAATTTATAAGATGCCCACAGTTGCCACCGTAAGACATCAACCCCAATCGCTGCACCACTGTATTGCACTCGACAATCTTTATCTGGTTTATCAAGAATATTTATGATGATAGTGTTAACCATCTCTGTCTTGAGTGCATTAGTTATTCCCATTGGTAGCTTGATGAGCCATTGTTTGATTTGGGGCGAACGCAGCCAGTCAGTAATTTGGTTATTAGTGGGAGTTAGACGATTGGCTAATAGTGCAGTCTTTGGCGATTCAGCATTCTTGAATGTTTCTCTTGTAGAAGAATTGTGTGATTTACTATTCTTGTTTGACATAGGAATTCAGGTTTTCCTCACAGCCACTTATTCTATATAATATCATTAACTTGCCAAGAGAAGAAGTTAGAGAAGGTATCAAAGACTTGGTAACTTTTCAAGCAGAATATTTTAGCCAAAGCCTTAATCAAAGATACTTTCTGTTCGGCGAAGTTATTCAACGTTTTCTGTCTTTGTTGGGAGATAAATCAGTAACAACTGACATTAATGTTTATACTGCATAGGCGATCGCTCCCTAACAAAGACACTTTTGATTGGTTTTTGAGCGCAACGAAAGTTTACCCTACCTTTCCCTCGTCACTCCGATAGTTCATAGCTCTGGGTTTTCTCTTCTTAAGAGGGACTACAGATTTCTTGGGTGGTTGGGGACGACGGCATTGTTCACAGTAGAGCGGTCGAGGGCCAAAAGTCTCGCGTTGGGTTGGCTGTTGGCACTGCTGACAGACGAAGTTGAAAACGCGAGTGTGAATCTCGCGTTTGTGCGCTCTGACGGTGTATTCTCGGACTTCGATAATCTTGCTGCTTGGCATGGTCTACCTGGGTGTTTATCTCTCAATAAAAAAATATAAGCTTTCGCTGATTCCTATCTTATTAGATTTGATTGTTATGCCGTTGCTAATGAAATACAAACGCAAAGATTGTGGCAGATTGGCATGATAATAAAACTAAAACAATGACAACTGCCCTGGAGAAACATTGCCTCGTCCAAAGCGGTGGTAATCAAGATGGCAGCTACTACAAAGGCAAATCAAGTTCTCGATCCTGTTATCAGAAGGGTCGAAGTTGTAGTGATGTACTTGTAGGTTATATACCCGACGTTGGGATTTAGACCAGCCTTGGGGTTTTTCACCTGGGCGCAGGCAAACGCGCGAGCATTTAGTACAACGCCAGTTAGAAGCTTGCTTTATAGCAGTGGCAATTTCTTTCCAATCTTTGGAGTAGCGGGTTCGACTCATACAAACAAATATTTGAGAGAACAGCAACATTAACTAATTTTAATCAACAAAATACTCTCTGATATTATCTTGATGACGGCGAAGAATTTTCATTGCTTGATTTTCAATTTTAACAACTCGCTCTCGACTAAGTTTAAGGCGTTTTGCAATTTGGTTTAAGCTCATTGGGCGATCATCCCCTAATCCAAAACGTAGAGTCAAGACTTCTCGTTGCTTCGGTTTTAACAATGCTAGTAACTTGCTCAATTCCTGATACAGAAGCTCTTGATTGATTTGCTCCGAGGGAGAGTTATCAGGTATAGGCAAGATATTGATTAATTCAGTTTCTTGTTCGTTTCCGACTCGCATCTCTAAAGAAACGGGATGTTTCGAGACATTCAGAGATTCCCGAATTAAAGAAGGCTTGAGTTTCAAGGACTCGGCAATTTCTGCCACAGTAGGACGACGACCCAGTGATTGAGATAGTTCTCGCTCTTGCTTCTTGATCTGATTGAGTCTTTCGTTGAGATGGATGGGCAATCGAATAGCCCCGGTTAGGGTCAAACTTTTCAATACTCCGCTGCAAACCAAGTGCCCCTTCTTGGATCAAGTCGGGAAACTCTAAATTGCGGTTTTGATGCTTCTTGGCGATTGAAACCACTAGTCGCAGATTTGCAGTGATCATCTTCTGTTTCGCTCGTTGTCCAAGGTTCAGAATTTCAAGCACTTGGGCTTCAGTCTTTTGGACTGTCTTTGCTAGTTCTTTAGGAGTTGGTTTACGGTGCAGCTGTTGTGTTTGTTGCTCTATTGTTTGCTCAATTGCAATCATCTGCTGCACCTGCCTTGCATACGCAATCTCAAGAGATTGAGTCAGTAGAGGATAACGACCGATTTCCTGGAGGTAAGAGTGAACTAGATCAGGAGTTGCACTAGCCATGTTTTTATTAGTTGTGATGAATTATTTCTAAGCTTTTAGCCAGCATCTATATTGGACATGAATTTGATTGATTACCAGAGGCATTCTTATTATAGATAAGCAGGAGATGTCTATCAATAGTTCATATTATTTACGGAAAAAATTAAGGTAAACAAATGTAAAGTTTATGATATTTGAAGACAGATAATATTAACAACTACTAAACTAATTATGCTACAAATATAAGATAGTTCATCATGCAAGTATCCTAATAAATGCTATGCACCCAATAGAGTTTAAGAAGAAGTGGAAATTAACTTATCAAGAGATGGCGTTCGTATTAGGATACGAAAGTTACGATACTGTCCGAAGCTGGTTCAGGTGTGGAAAGAAGCATCGAAATCCAATGAAGGTTGTTCATACAACTTGCTGGCTTCTGAATGAGAAGTGGGAACGCGAAGGAAAAAAAATAGTTGCTTTTTACCTATAAGAGTGATCCATAAAAATAAATGCCCAGCCGTGTGTTGAAATTATTCGTTGTTGAGGATGGCTTGTTTGACGGCTGGGCATTTATTTCTTGGCAGTATGCTAAATATTTTCTAACTGGGTAAAATGTCCCCTTCCCAGCCATGAAAAAAGCGGGTATTTTATGTGTAGTTAAAAGTTCCAAGAAATTCTCAGAATCATGGGGATAGGGGGTTTAACCTGGCAACATGAAGAACTAACAAGACCAGAAGTTGCGGCGATGTTAAGGCCAAAGGTTTCTGCAAGGCAACTACAAGCATATTTGAATATAGCTCGCAAGCACTTGCCAGAGTTTAAGAAATTCACCAACAAAAAAACAGGTGGTCTAAATGGCATGAGCAAGCTATATAAGTATCATATTGCTCCCCTTCAAGAAATTCGCTCTCTAGCTAGAGAGCATACTTTAGCTGATATAGAGGAGTTTCTTCAAAGAGGATCAAAAAAGTAAGTTAATACTACTTGCTTTGTGCATTTTCAACTCAGAATTTGCTTTAGGGGAAAAGTTACTGGGTTTAGATTAAAGGTTTTTTCTTTCCCCTTTTTATAGAACGATGAACAAAGGAGTAATTGTTTTGGCATCTAATAATCAATTTCAACCCAAGCAACGAACACCAAGCCAAAATTTGGCAAAAACTTTCGCCAAACTAGGGCAAAAATATCAGTATCATATTTACGCAGTTGGTACTACTATGATTGTTTCGGGACAAGCAATACCAGCTCATGCATTTGGGCTATTTGATCCAACTCAAATAGCCCTGACATGTATGTTTAGTGGTGCTGCGGTACAAGGTAATGCCTTAATGAACGCCCTGCCAGCAGTAATTAATGCAGCAATTACAGTTATGCTGTTTGTTTATTTTGTAGCTAGTAGCTTCAAAGTAGCTAACGCAATCGGAGATGGACAAGAAATTACCCAAGTAATTCAACAGCCTGTCGGCATCTTCTTTACAACCCTTGTGTTATTTATTGCACAGCAAATTCTGTTTGCAAACATTACGGCTGCTTGCACTTGAACCACGTATACAGGACAGGTCAGTGTGATCCGCATTGACCTTAATTTTTTATATGAAAAACAAAAAAGATTTAATACACATCAATCAATCCATCGGTAAAGCCGCGCCAATTGGTATCTTTACAGGTTTTCAATTTGCCGCCTCTTTGATTTCCCTTGGTGCTGGATTTCTTGGAGCATTTCTGTTTGGAGCAGGAATGATTTGGAGTATTTTAGTTGGTATATGGCTAGCGGTAACTATCTTATTTTTGTCTGGTCAAAATCCTCACCTATTTTGGTCTAGGATTTTTCCCATTACTCCTTTATGGGTGCGTAGTTACGTGAAATATTCTTCTCCTCAGAACAAAAGAAAGGTTGGCTCCCGTAAGGCCCCCAAATCATGGTGAAAGCTCAAGTTAATCAAAATAAAAGGTTAAGCCCTTTTGAAGATTCTTTAGACTTAGCAACGCTTGTTAAGCTCAAAAAATCAGGCTACGTAATTGGAGCTTATTTACTTAGTAAAAATCAGGTAGGCGATACTAACAATACTTTACAATTAATCTTTGGATATACTTGCACAGGAATCCATCCCTCATTTAACTCCTCTAAGCAAGTAGAAGCGATTGCCGAAGCCTTTGAAAATGGTTGTAAGGAAATCCCACAGGGCGAAAGAGTTACTTTTCGCTGGAGTTCATTTTGTAGCGACAGTGATATTGAAGAACGTTATCAGCAGCGTTTAACAACTCCCGTTTCTGATGAAAGTGAGTTTTTAGATTATGCTCAACTAGCAAGAACCCAAGAGTTAATTCGCAATAAACAACGCAAGACTATTACCTTAAATATTTATACTACCTTTACTGTTAAGCCTGGAGGAACTGAGCCAGGTGATCCTATAGATAGGGCTATTACTAAACTCTCTAACTTTCTTCAGCGCAAGTTTACCCCGACAGGTGCGAGTGAGCTTACTAACAAGGTACTAACACAGATTTTAGAGAAAGCAATTAACGCTTCTTTGAGATATCAACAAATATTATCTAGTATGAAACTGCATCCCTCGCCAAAGAGTGAGAAGCAGCTTTGGAAAGAATTATCTAATCATATTGGTTCAATACCGACTAAAGTTCCTCACACCTTAATTCTTGATGAACAAGGTTTAAGGGAAGAGTTTAATGAGTCTTCTGTCTCACCCCGTAGGTATGTTGAGCAAACTCATGCCGCTTCTGTTTTACTGAACAATGGTGTTCCTTACGCGGATCGCAAGTGGGTATGCCTACCTACTCGTGATGGTAGTAAGAAATATGTTGGCGTGATGACACTTGCTCAAAAGCCGGAAATCTTCCAATCTGTTGCTGATCAAATCTGCTTTTTGTGGAACGTTTTTTCTCGTGACGTTATTCACGATATCGAAGTAATCACAGAAATTAGTCCGGCTGATCCAAAGATGGTTAGAGTTGCCCAGCAATTGATCACTAAGCGATCGCACAACACAGCTCGCTCCAACAGTAAAACCATTGATGTGCTGTCACAAATTAATGTTGAGCGCTCTGTTGATGCTCAAAAGCAACTTTATACAGGTGACGTTCCAGAACATTTAGCACTGATTATACTAGTTTACCGTGATAGCCCTGAAGAAATTGATGACGCTTGTAGATTGATATCTGGTTACATTAACCAGCCCACTGAATTATCACGTGAAATCCAGTACAGCTGGTTGATTTGGCTAGAAACTTTGCTATTAAAGCAAAAACCACAACTGACTAGTCCATATAATCGTCGGAGAACTTTTTTCACTAGTGAGGTGATTGCGATGGCTAATATTGTTCAAAATGCTACGGCCGATGGGCAAGGGTTTGAATTAATTGCTAACGAAGGACACTCTCCAGTAAATATTGATTTCTCGAAAACTAAAAATTTAATGGTTACTGGCACGACTGGCAGTGGGAAGTCAGTTTTAGTTGCTTCCATAATTGCAGAGTGTTTAAGCTTGGCGATGTCCATCACAATGATTGACTTGCCTAATGATGATGGCTCAGGGACTTTTGGAGATTTTACCCCTTACTACGGAGGTTTTTACTTTGATATTTCTAAACAATCTAATAATCTCGTTCAGCCTTTAGACTTATCAAAAGTTCCTGAAGAACAAACAGAGGATCGCGTTAAAGCCCATCGCAGCGACGTCAATTTAATACTTTTACAGCTAGTGCTAGGGTCACAACAGTTTGACGGTTTTCTTGCTCAAACTATTGAATCTCTAATCCCTCTTGGTACAAAAGCTTTCTACGAAGATCCTGACATTCAACGTCGGTTTACAGAAGCAAGGGTAGACGGACTGGGTTCTACTGCTTGGACTAACACCCCGACACTGGTAGATATGGAAAAGTTTTTTGTCCCAGAGCGCATTGATTTAGGCTATCAGGACGACAATATAGATAAAGCGCTCAAGTATATTCGCTTACGACTCCAGTATTGGAAAGCTAGCTCAATTGGCGATGCCATTTGCAAGCCATCTACTTTTGAAACTGATTCTAAGCTTATCACCTTTGCTTTAACTAATTTGCAATCGAATAAGGAATCTGAGGTGTTTGCAATGTCTGCATACATCGCAGCTTCCAGGCAATCCTTATCTTGTCCGAACAGTGTTTTCTTTATGGATGAAGCCAGCGTACTATTGCGGTTCCCCGCATTTTCTCGCTTAGTTGGTCGCAAGTGTGCTACCGCTCGCAAGTCTGGATGTCGTATTATTATAGCCGCTCAAGATGTAATATCTATAGCTAGATCAGAGGCAGGGGAACAAATATTACAAAACATGCCCTTGAGGTTGATAGGAAAAATAGTTTCTGGTGCAGCTAACAGCTTTCATGAACACCTAGGTATCCCAACTGAAATTATCGAAAATAATGAAACATTTGCACCGGACGCTCAACAGTTGTACACATTGTGGCTGTTTGATTACAACAAAACATACATCAAGTGTCGCTACTATCCTTCATACCCTCTACTCGCTTTAGTTGTTAATAGTCGGGAGGAACAAGCTGCACGGGATCGCTTTAAGTTGCAGTATCGTGATAAGTTTGATTGGCTCTTACACTTCTCCAAGCATTACGTCTCATGTATCAAGCAAGGTAAACCATTATAAAATATAAAATTGATTTCGCAGATAATTAAGTCACTTAAACGAAATAAAGTTAAAATGATGTTTAAAAAAGCTGCTATCGTTTTACTGGGTGGTGTTTTAGTTTTTGGTGCTTGCAAAACAATTAGTGATAATCAAGCTAAAACTAGCGCTAAATTAATTGAAAGAAAGAAAGAATGTGAGTTTCAAATAGAGAAAGCAAAGGATTTTATTAGTTTAAGTCCAAGTTTAATTAAATTAATTAATGAAAAAACTGCTAATCCCAAACTGTCTCAACCTAGTGCAACAGCAGGTTATAACGAAGGTGGCGAATATTTATTAATTACAGGAAAATTACCTAAACTTGATGTTACTGAAGAAATTCCATCAGCTTTAGTAATTGAAGTAAAGTCTTTTGATTTTAAAAATAAACAAGTAACAGTTTCTTCTGACTGTGTACCGGAACCATTCACAGTTAATTTAGGCGATTTATATGCAGTTTTCCAAACAGTTGATTATTATTAGTACCGTTTCTGCTGTTTCTGTTGCTACAACTATTCCCGTTATGGGGCAAACTATACCCGGATTTCTCACACAGTTTCAACAAATATATCAATCTTTGCAAAGACATGTAGAAGCATACAAAGAGGAATTTACACAAGCATGGGGAGAACTTGGAGAAGAGCTAACAAAAGATATAAATTCAACCATTGGTGATTTGGGAATACCTGATCCTTTGGATGCTGGTAAAAAGATCAAAGTCACAATATCGAAAAAAGATACAGATTTACTTGAAACTAATGCTAGCGCTCAAGCCCAAGGCGCTGTAATTGATTGGAATGAACAATATAGCCGTGGGCAAGCACAGTCTATTTTAGGTGCTGAAGGTCAGCGAGTTCAAGCACAAGAAGCAGAAATTTCTAATAATGCTGCCGTTACTTCGCTTGATAACGCTCAAGCTGCACAAGCCGACGTAATCACTCAAGACATCTTGAAAAAGATGGCAGAACAAAATCTTCAAAGCGCAGTAATAGCTAAATCAATCCACGCTGAATCACAAAAACAATCACGCGCTTTAGCTACTGCTAATATCAATTTAGCTGATATTTCTAGCCGCACTAATGAACAAGCTAGAAAGCAAGAAGCAGAGTCTAATGCAACTGCTACAGAAATTATTAGATCTGCTGCTAGTATTGATGCTTTTTGGGAGGATCAATAATGTTACTAAATTATGTTTTTGCTCAATCAAATGGGCAACAAGCAGGACAAAATACAGGTACGACAATTGCTCCTGAGATAATAGACTCTGTTAACAAAGGTTCAGAGTTAATGATCAACTCCTTTAAGGGAGACTGGGCTAGCTTTGCTAATGGACAAGCACCAGTATATACGGCTGTGGTAGCTACTTCTACAATGATTGCTGTTGTCTTAGTTAGCTGGTGGAGTTTAGGTTGGTATAGTAAATTTTCTGAAGAGGGTTTTTCACCTGATGTTATCAGTGAAACTATTTACCCTTTGTTAGTGATTCTGATGCTAACTAATAATGGTGCAATGTTAGCTAGTACATGTTTAGCATTACGAAATACTACAGTAACGCTAAATAGAAGTATTCTAAGTATTACTAAAAACGGTGTAACACTGAAAGATTCTATCAGGATGGTAAACTCAGATCAATCTTTCGTACTTGCAACGCAAACAATATTAGCGAGATGTGACACACTATCAGGAGTAGAAAAAGATGCGGAAGGAAATATTACTAATAAACAAGAAGAATGCAAAAATCAAGCTATTGATAACGCCAGACAAGAAGCAATAAAAGCTAGAGAAAAGAAAAAATTAGGTTCTGGAAGCGGTAGTTGGAATCCTTTGGATCTTGGCGCAGAAACTATTAATAACGTAGTTCAAGGTGTAGTATTTATTATTTTGAACGGCATGGAGGCAGCATTCCAATATATATTACAACTTTCATTCCTACTAACTGCTTATGTGTCCCCCATTTTTCTTGTTCTATCTTTGCTTCCTGTGAGTAGTAAAGCAATTTATGCATGGCTGTCAGGATGGCTTGCTCTTACTTTAGTCCTTATCTCTTATTCGATAATTGTCGGAATAGCTGCTAGTGCAATTGTTGATGCTCCTTCCACTAATCCTCTACTACATCAGCTTATTCAAGCCATCTTTTCTCCCTTGCTTGCTTTAGCAATAGGTACTGGTGGAGGTCTTTCTGTTTTCTCTGCCATCACTGGTAGCAGCAAGTTCGTTTTAGGAAAAAGATAAATGAGATTACTGGAAAGAAAAGAACTAAATTTTACGCCAATTTTTTTGATAGGTAATGCCGTACTTGTTACTATTTTATTATTTATTGAATTACTGAATTTCTCCCGTGTTGGTAAAATTGCCGAATCGAAAGCACCTACACTTGTAGAACTTGGAAATGGTGAGTCTATCAGAGTATCGTCAATAAATAATTACGAGCGTTCCCCTCAAGCAATCACATATTTCGTCGGTCAGACAATGACGGGTTTACTTAGTTGGAATGCAGTTCCAGTTTCACTTAATGAATACAGTCCAAATACCTCTGACAAAATAAAACTTGATTCTGGCGTCCAGGCTGGAGATCAGAAAATCACAACTACAACATGGTCAGCCGGATTTGCTTTATCTGAAGATTTTCGAGCACCATTCCTTAAGGAGATAGCCAAGCTAACACCTCCTGATGTTTTCAATGGAACAACTCAATCAATATTAAAAGTCAATCTTTTTAGTGAGCCGAAGAAAATTGGACAAGGTAAATGGTCTATTGACATGGTTGCTGAAGTTATTGTTTTTCAGGGAAACAATATGGTTGGTTCACCCATTGCCTTTAACAAAACAATTTTTGTTAGGGCGATAGATACTCCAATACTTCCCCATATTTCATCTCAACATCAGCAAACAGCTTCTCGTGTTCGTCAAGCGGGAATGGAAATATATAAGATTCAAGATTTAGGGTTAGGCAAATGACTCAAACAATCGATACTACTGAAGCTGTTATTAATACTACAATTGAAAATACCACTGAAGTTAATAATACAGATACCGCCAACACATCTTCAGAGAAGAAGAAAAAGGATTTTGCGGCGATGAATGGGGTAAATAGCATAAAGCCTCAAGAACCTATTGCCCAGAGTAAACAAGAAGAAGTTGAGCCGGAGCTATTTACTACAACCCGACCAATTTCACAAAATCCTTTAATCAAGATGGCAGTGGTTGGAGGTGGAATACTTTTATTCATTGCACTCATTGGTAGTGTTATTAATGGTTCTATATCTGCTTTAAACCAGGCTACTACTAAAACTGGTGAGCCAACAAAAACTGAAGATGTATCTCAAGAATCTCAGGCTGTTGATGAAACAGGACAGACGAAGACAGCGCTAGCTTTGACCAGTCAACAAGAAAAGTTCGAGAAACTTCGCAATCAAAAGGCTCAAGAACAAGAAGCAGTCTCATCGCCCAAACCCTTGGTTGTCCCTCCTCCTCAACCAAGGGTTATACCTCAACGGCAACCTATTGCCCGTTCTATCTCTCCACAACCTAAATTAGTCGCCCCCCCTAGAATCCCACAACCACAGCCTAAACCTGTTGCAGTTTCTCGCCCTATTAAGCAGGCATCTGTTTCTAGAATCCAGTCTCAACCTGTAGACCCTGCTCAACAGTGGCAAGCGGCTGCTCAGATTGGTAGCTTTTCTAGTTCTAGTGTTGAGGATGAATTACCAGACGTTAATGGAATAAAGGGCGGTACGGGGCAAAGTGTAAAAACTTCTGACCAGGATGTAATGGAGTCAGGAAATAATCAAGAAGTTGATTACGATGCAAAACGTGTACTCGTAGGGAGTAAGACTGAGGGTAAGCTAGAAACTCCCATCGCTTGGAGTCCCCAGAATTCAAGCAATGTAGCTCAGAATTATCTGATTAAGATATCGAAGCCTCTTAAGGCTGCTGATAATAGTGAAGTCTTGCCATTAGGTTCTTACCTTGTGGCCCAGTTAAGCAATTCAAACTCTTCAGGATTTGTGCATCTGCACGGAGTTGCAGTTCTAATTAACAAGGATGGCGAAACTCAACAAAAACAATTACCTGAAAACTCTGTTTTGATTCTATCAAAAGAAGGCAGCTTCCTTAAAGCTCAATCTCGTAATGGTAGTAATGTTGGAAATTCTCTTATGTCCGCGGTTATTGCAGGTGTTGCTAAAGCTGCTGAAATCCAAAATCGCCCCACTGCTCAAATAACTACTACTTCATCAGGTATTTCAACTAGTAGCACAACCAATGGAGAGAGAGATTTGCTGTCTGGATTTGGTGAGGGTGCATTTGGGAATGTCCTGCGAGATATTCAGGCATCTAATCAAAGACAAGCTAGTGAGTTTAGTTCGCAAGATAAAGTATTTGTTATAGATGCAGGTAAAACAGTTCAAATATTTATTAATCAAGCTATATCTTTATGAAAAGAGTTTTAGCTTTAGCTGCCATATTTTCAATTTATACTACTCAAGCTTTGGCTATGCCTGCAAGAGTTATATACTCTCAAGATATTGATTCAATGGGCATTGAGTTAAAAGTCTCCAAGGGTTATGGCTTAACCCTTGATTTCATGGCTACAGGTGAAACCATTAAACAAGTATGGATAGGAGATCCAAGCCGTTTTGCTTTTACCTCAAATGGTAATTTATGCTCAAAAGGTGATGACCAAAATTGTGAAGGTGGCAAAGCTACAGTTTTATTTATCAGGCAGATTAAGCCAATTGCATTTCCTAACATGACATCAAGCGGCGATGGCAGCACTCAAATTACTATCCTTACTAATCAAAAACAATATCAATTTAAGTTAATAGCAACTGGCGGACAGCCTTCATATACAAGTTTGGTAATTAAGCCGGAATCAGAGAAGCCTCAGCCGCTGCCGAGAAATATACCACTAAGCCCTGCACTAAATGGCACACCACAACTCACAACAGTTTCACGCACAGCCAAACCTGTCGGTACATCTTTACAGAGGAATGATGCTAATGCTCTAGCCTATGGACTATTGATTGCCAAACACAAAGGGCAGATTCGACAAAGCTCTCCTAAATGGAATCAAATACAAACTGCGATCGCTTTACTCCGACAAGGTAAATCACGCGCAGATTCAGCCAGAATCTCAGGTACAACGATATCAGTTATTGAGCAGTTGATTAAGTGGGGACAGATCTAAGTTTGAAGTTAAATACTCAGGACACATCGAATGAACTACCAAAGTTGTTTGCTATTAGCATCTTTAGCTTTATGCTCAATTCAATTGCCATCAATAGCTCAAGTTCCAACAATTACCTATAGTCAAGGAAAGTACCAAACTCAAGCGCCAGATTGGTCAAAGATTACTTGGGATACTTTACCTCCAGTGCAACAACCGGGATATTTAAAGATTCCTCAAAACCTCATTTCAGTATTTGGTTATGATCCATCACGAGAATGGTCGGCAGGACAAAAAGCTGATTCGGTGGTGATGCTGGGAGATATAGATGATGCTTTTAAAACTAGTTCTTTTACTCTTAAGCAATTATCTACAATTGTCCCAATCAATCCCAAACTTACACTTAAAGATGTTGGCTTAATGCAATGGCAAACACCGTTATCTCTACTTAAGGCAATCCCTGGAATAGGTAATCTTAACGCAAATCTTGTACCACCCATAGCAGCAATCATGTCCAGAGTCCGCATGGGTGGGGGGAAAATATCACGATTAATCAAATCAAATCCTGAAGCCGCCAACATCCCACTAGGTAAACTTGATTTAGCCAAGTATTCTACCGAGTCAATTCCAGGACTGACAACTACACCTCTAAGTAAGTTTCAAGGCTGGCAGGGTAGTTTTATTAACCAAGTCCCTGGCTTGAGCCAAGTTCCTTTCAATAAGATGCCTCAGCTAGGGGAAACGCACCTTATTTACTAATAAAAACTAAGAGAGATTTCAAAATGACATAGATAAGTGTAAAAATTCCTAAAATGATAAATAAAATGAATGAAGTATTCTGAAAAATATGAATTAGATTA
>NZ_JADEXR010000164.1 GCF_015206995.1 aff. Roholtiella sp. LEGE 12411
CCCATTCCCCATGCCCCATTCCCCATTCTCCATTCCCTGTCTCTACGAGTCAGTTCACGAATCAAATCGGATTACTAATCTCTATAAAGATATAACTAAAGATATAACTAAAACTGCCAAATATATCATAATTCCACCTCTGGGATCACGTAATTGAAAATAAAAAACGTTAATACTGAAAAAGAGCTTTATAAGCCTTAAAACTGGTTGTAATCAAAAATTACAATCCATAAAAAAAGCAAAAAGAGTACAAACAATGACAGCTTCTACAGACCGAGAGCAACAGATTCAAAAACTGCGTCAACTCATTCAAGATATTGATTGTGGCATGTTTACTACAGTCAATGATGATGGAAGCTTGCATAGTTACCCTATGTCAATGAGTGATGAGATTAACTTTGATGGCACACTATGGTTTTTTACCTATGCTAAATCTCATAAGGTGAATGAAATTGAACACCATCAGCAGGTAAATGTCAGTTTTTCATCACCTGATCAACAGCGGTATGTATCTATCTCAGGTAGAGCACAATTGGTGAAAGACCGGGACAGAATGCGAGAACTATGGAAGCCTGAGCTTCAAACCTGGTTTCCCAAGGGACTAGATGAACCTGACATTGCTTTGCTCAAGGTAAATATCAACCAGGCTGATTACTGGGATAATCCATCGAGCTTTAAGCCACAAACAATTAATTTATTGACGCCATCACACCTTTAAGAAGTAGGATTCTCCGGTTGAACTTGTAAAAGTAAATTTAATTACATAAGTTAGTGCTAAGTCACAATAATAAGCCGCCCCAAAGCCTCTGTCTTCAGAGCTAAAACGGCGGCATTTTTTACCAGAATTAGGCTTTATTGGTGCAGGCACTGGGGTAATTATCGCTGACCGTAACCTAAATTTTAAATAAGGGAATAGAGAAATAATTGGCGATCGCAGCACTAGTATTTAGTAAGTATATAACTAGCATCAGTACTAAAATATACTAATCATTTAATTAAGAAAGTTACTATTTAATATCTCCTTCTTACACACTAAAATGTCCTTAATAAATGTATTTGGAGAATTTTTTATACTACTAAAGCGAAATCGCAAGCTATGCTTGCTCCAAGAGTAAACAAAAGTAAATGCATTTATCTTGAAATTTTTTCGGGATGGGTGTAAAGTCTTTTGTATTTATTTACAACTGCTGTTCAAAATATACAGCGGTGCAAATTTGCGTATCAAACTGGTAGTGTATGCATTTGATTTTCAAACACTTTAAAATTTGCGCTATACCAAGGGTAGACTAGCTGTAACTAATGAGTATAATTGCTCGCCTGCTAGTTTTAATTTCAAATTGGGTGTAAGTACTGATTTTTGTATTTTCAGGCTTCGATTAACATTTATGTGATTGCGAAATTTCCTATTGGCATCAGAGTTATCCAATGTGAAAACTACCGTTTTTCAAGCATAGGAATTTCCCTGGAGCAAACTATGTAATAATTTCGTGCAGATCCAATTGGAATAATCTTACAAAACTTAAGGAATGTTGACAGTGAATCAAATACAACTGACTTTAATAATTAGTTACCTATTAATTACATGCTATTTTTTTAGCAATTGGTTAATGTTCTCCCTACGTCATCCTACTTCTTCTCCAGAAGATAAATTATTATCATTTATGATGTTTTTGATCACAACCGTCCTTTGGCCTTTAGTAATTCCAATATCTTGTTTAGGAATGTTAAAAAAAAAGAAGTTGGAGTTTAGTACAGTGATTCCTGTTCTCTTAGCAATGTTTGCTTTTAGTATTTCTTACTATCTAACTTATTTACAGGCACACGGCTTATGCTATGCTGACCTACTTTGCCCTTATGCCTCATGATTGAGTCAGTTGTAACCAGCTTCTAGAGGAATGTTAGTTGCTCTAGATTCATCCTTTAATTTAATTGGTATAGATTCAGCAAGTTTTCATTAATCTAATCTTCAATTAACGTGAATTCGACGGACACTATATGAGCCGTCGAATTAGCCCAATCAAAAGACCTCTAAGAGGATGTTTGAAAGGTATTAGGCGAATAGAATTCGCTACTACACGAAATCAAGTCCGCCTCCGTGGACTAATACCAAATCAAGGGTTTGTTAACCTGCAAAGGTCGGCTTTTTTATGACACCATTTGGATTTCTGAAACTTGCTTGCGATCGCAAAACCTGTCAAAATACAAAATTATAATATTCCCTTACAAAAAAAGTGCTGAGTAAAGATGCGATTAATTGCGTCTCTACTCAGCACAAAAGTGTCTGAAAGTGAATTTGGAATTTTCTAACGCCGTCTACCAGAACCAAACGAGCGACTACCTGAAGAACGGCGGTTAGTGCCAAAACCAGTTCCAGTATCGCGTCTGGTTGAGCCAGATCTGCCAGATGGTCTGAGTTCACTGCTACCAAAACCAGAACCAGAGGGGCGGTTCCCCGTGGGGGTACGTGGTGAAGTCCGTACAGTTGGATTACCAGGATAAGACCTTCTAATTGTTCCTGTACTGCGGAAAGCAGTACGATTTCTCACGGCTGCGGGTGGCGCATTGTAGCGGGAGCGATAGCTTTGAACTGCTTGGTCATAATTGCTGCCATATCCACCGTAGCCAGTCATCACTCCTCCCGGTTGATAGGCTGGGGGCACGTAGTACTGGGGTCTAAACAATAAACTGCCAAGGGCCTGACCAGCCACAGCACCAGCTACAGACCCGGCGAAGGGTGCCCAAAAACTATTTTCTTGGCGGACTACAACTGTTTCTTGTTGTCCTGTTTGGGGATTAGTTTTATTCTCAGTGACGTTGTGGACATACTCAATTTTAAAGTCTTCCGTCAGATATAAAATGGGCTGTCCGTTTTCTACCTTCAAGTAAGTTTTCTTACCTTGCTTGGTTTCGTCGTCAGTCAGCCGCGCCATTTGCAAATTTTCGGTTGCAAATGTTGGGGGCGTATTGTTGAGTAAAAACAGCGTGTACTCCCCAGTTGCATCGTCATAAGTAGCTTGTTGTATTTGGTACTGACCATCATTCAGTTTGGTAGTAGCGGATGTTTGGCTAACGTTCTTCGCTGAAGGAGAAGAGGTACTTTGATTTCCTCCCCCACAAGCGACAGTTGTCACACACAAACTCAGAGCTAAAAAAACGGCTGTAAATTTACGCACTATAGTCATGAGCATTGCATTATTGTCCTATCTCCGAGCTTAACAATTTATCGATGTGAACAGTCAGTACGGACTACCCAACAAACTTACAAAGGAATCAATTCTGGGTAATGTTGTAACAGATGATCGCTAGTAAGTTCATCACCTAACTGCGCTGGTGAGAAATGCACTTGGATTGCCTTGAGTTTATGTTTGTAATGCAAATTGATTAAGGCTTTCAAACCTTCCTTCAGTGCCTGAACGCTAGAAAAGTCAGTTTCCAACTCTGGTACTTCTCCTTCATAAGCTACTGTAATCATCACAACTACGTTGCGCGTCACAGGAATAGATAAAGGTTCGTTCAATGCTGAGTCAGGACTGTAATCGGGTTCACTGAGATATCTTTGGGCGGAGTCAGTAAATAATTCATTCACATAATCTCCCGCTTCGCCTTCGTCCCAAAAAACATCGCCTTCATTGGCAGCAGAAAGCCAGTACTCATCATATTGCAGTAGGGTTTGGCAGATTTCTACTAATGCTTCTCCCAAAACGTCCAAATCCCCCTCCGAGTCGATCGCATCTCGTCCAGCACTATTTAATACTCCCAAAATTGGTGCTACTTCACCTCCCCCTAAGTGCAGAAATAGGCGAAAAACCACATAGCGAGTTCGACCGATCATTTTATTAAAAGAATCGCGCATCTTTCTCCTCCTAAAAATTGTTTTTTTCTTTTGTCATTAGTCACTTGTACTGAGCGTAGTCGTTGGCGTAGCCTCCCGTAGAGAAGTATTTGTTACTTGTCATTTGTCATTTGTTATGGCAATTCTATCTAGGTTGTGAAAATTAGGTAAAAAGAGAAGATTTCACAAATGATTTAGGATTGCTATATTCACAATTTCTTCCTGCTGGTTTGCCCCATGCCCCATGCCCCTTGACTAATGACTAATGTAGTGAAAACCTTTAACAAAATCCATAACTATATTTAGCGAAGGCAGTATAGAATTGTTCGATTCCTTGGATATATCATCATAAACTGAAGCATTAAGAGCAGAGCGATTAATAAATTTTTTACCGAAGTTAGGATTGTCATACACAATCAAAGTATGGGCGCTGGAATTAGTTAAAATTGTCTGGGTGGGTGCTTTACAAAAGTTTAATTTTGCTGCTATTTCCACATTTTTTTTCATCTGTTTAATGGTTGTAGCCTTACTCATAACTTGCTCTATAAGCATAATTAATTGTTTCACCATATCAGGATATTTTAGATCCTGATTAGCAATAACTTCATTTTTAATCATTTCCAGTATGGTGGAAATATTTTTTTGGTTGGATACTGCATCATGAAACGGAAGAGTGGCGATGTAAGCCATAGGAAATAAAGCTTCGTCGCTATCTACGCGGAAAGTGAAAACAGTCCGGCGACGTCCGCTTTCCATACTTGGGGGTTGTTTTAGCTCCCTATATTCTTGAGCAATTTGGTAGTAAGCGCCAGCAAGAGCAAAATTGGCTTCGTGTTCTAGGGCTGCATCAATAACTATACGAATTGTTGGCGGTGTTTCATTAAAAAAGTCTCGCGAATCTTCCGAATGGAACTTTTGGATGATGGAGCGATCGCCTCTAGGACTAAGATCAACCCATTCACAAGTCATACCTTCAGTTTTTAAACCAAATCTGGAGGTGGCGTAAAGTTTTGCTCCAGTTAAAATTGCTCCCGTTAAGTCGGCACCGACCCATTCTGCTCTAATTAATTTTGCCTGAGTTAAATCGGCGTGGACTAAGCTCGTGTTCGTCAGATTCGCATTACTCAAGTCTGCGCCACTTAAGTTAGCTCCACTCAATTTCGCCCCACTCAAATCTGTCCACCGGAGATTTGCCCCGCTCAAATCTGCCCAACGAAGATTCGCTCCGCTCAAATCGGCTCCAGTGAGGTTAGCATGGCTAAGATTCGCCTGTCTGAGTTCGGTATCTCGCAGATTCGCGCCGCTGATGTCAGCGTGACTTAGGTCTGTGGCGTTTAAGTTAGACATTTCCAAGTTGGCTCCGGTTAAAAAACTACCTCTCAAGATTGCTTCACTCAAGTTGGCGTGACGGAGATTCGCCTGTCGTAGTGTCGCTTCTCGCAAGTCAGCACTGGAGAGATTGGCCTCAGACAAGTCAGCGCGACTGAGGTTAGCGCGAATTAACTCAGCGCGAATCAGCGTTGCTTCTCTGAGTTGGGCACGACTCAGGTCGGCTCGGATCAAATTAGCTACGTTCAGACTAGCGTTATTTAAGATAGCGCTACTTAGATTTACGCCACTCAGTCTGGCAACATTCAGCTTGGCATCACTCAAGTTGGCTTCGCTCAAATTTGCGCCACTCAGGTTGATTACACTCAAATTAGCTTGGCTAAGATTCACGCCAATGAGTTTGGCCCCGCTCAAGTTGGCTTCAGAAAGGTCAATACCACTAAAGTCTAAAACTCCTGCCGCATATTTTTCCAGCAATTCCTCTACAGTCATGGATGCTACCCCTTAGATGCCAACTTTAATAATTGGTAAAGTATGCAGAAAATATGTAAGAGATGAAATGACAAAATCAAAAATGAATATTGGGATTTTAGGACTCGGACTGATAGGCGGATCTTTGGGTTTTGATTTGCGATCGCAAGGACATCATGTCCTGGGAGTAAGTCGCCGTGAATCAACCTGTCAAAAGGCAGTTGCTCTTGGCAGTGTTGATCAGGCGTCAGTTGATATGAGCCTATTTGCAACCGCAGAAGTGGTATTTATTTGTACACCTATCGCACTCATTGTTCCCCAATTTGAGCAAATGATCGCTTATTTGTCTGCGACTACGATCGTGACTGATGTTGGTTCGGTAAAAGCACCGATAGTCAAGGCGATTTCTCCTCTTTGGGAGTATTTTGTCGGCGGTCATCCAATGGCGGGAACAACAGACAGTGGTATTGAAGCTGCACACAGACATTTATTTGTCGGAAAGCCGTATGTATTAACACCAGATACGACAACAGCAACCGCCGCAATTACCATTGTGGAGGAAATTGTGCGATCGCTTGGGGCAAATATCTACCATTGTCAGCCAGAGCAGCATGACCGCGCTGTTAGCTGGATTTCTCATTTACCTGTAATGGTCAGTTCCTCGTTGATTGCTGCTTGCATCAGTGAAACTGACCCCGATGTTTTACAATTAGCCCAAAAGCTAGCTAGTTCTGGTTTTCGGGATACCAGTCGTGTAGGTGGTGGTAATCCAGAGTTAGGCGTAATGATGGCGCAGTATAATCGCCAAGCATTGTTGCGATCGCTCCAACAGTATCGTCACAATCTTGACGAATTGACTAACTTAATTGAGCAAGAAAATTGGACAGCTTTAGAGAAAAAGTTAACAGTAACGGGGAAGGCACGACCTGACTTTGTAGAGTAGTTTTAGAGTGCGTTATGCTACTTTTTTCCCGTCGCAGGCGACTGGCGTCCCACACTCATTCGAGTGAGTGTAGGACTTCTGCTGAAGAAGTTAAAAAAAATTCCCACCCAGGCAAATGCTTGGATGGGCAATATAAAGCAGGGGCACAATAATTTTCCTATAGTATGGAAATTATTTGCTCTCAGTGAAGTCAGCGTCAATTACATCATCACCGCTACCAGAGGAAGTGGAACCACCATCTTGAGGTTCAGTACCTCCAGGTGCAGCACCGCCACCAGCTTGTTGATAGATGTTGCTACCAACAGCAAATAATGCTTGTTGTAATTCTGGCGTGAGTTTTTTAATCTGCTCATCGTCTTCTTTGGCGACAGCTTCGCGCACTTCTTTCACCAGACCTTCGACTTTAGTCTTGTCAGCTTCGGGAACTTTATCGCCCAATTCTTGTAGCTGTTTCTCGGCTTGATATGCCAAAGAGTCGGCTTGGTTCTTGCGCTCAATTTTCTCACGACGGTCTTTGTCAGCAGAAGCGTTCTGCTCGGCTTCTCTGACCATCCGGTCAACATCAGATTTATCTAGGGTGGAAGCACCAGTGATACTAATGGATTGCTCCTTACCAGTGCCTTTGTCCTTAGCGGTGACGTTGAGGATACCGTTGGCGTCAATATCGAAGGTAACTTCAATTTGTGGGACACCGCGTGGTGCAGGTGGAATACCATCGAGGCGGAAGGTTCCCAAACTCTTGTTATCTCCAGAAAACTCCCGTTCACCTTGGAGAACGTGAATTTCCACGTTGGTTTGACCATCCACAGCTGTAGAGAAGACTTCTGATTTCTTGGTGGGAATTGTCGTGTTGCGGGGGATAATTTTGGTCATCACACCGCCCAATGTTTCTACACCCAAAGACAGAGGTGTTACATCTAACAGTAAGATACCTGTAACATCACCCTCTAGCACACCTGCTTGAATGGCTGCACCAATAGCCACAACTTCATCGGGGTTAACGCTTTGGTTGGGATCTTTACCCAATATCTGCTTCACCAGCTGTTGAACTGCGGGAATCCGGGTAGAACCACCAACTAATACGACTTCATCGATATCACCCTTATTTAATTTAGAGTCCCGTAGCGCACTCTCGACAGGAATGCGACAACGGTCGATTAAGTCGGAACAAAGTTCTTCAAATTGGGCGCGAGTCAGGGTTGTATCCAGGTGCTTGGGGCCATCCTGGGTAGCAGTGATAAATGGTAGGTTGATTTCTGCTTGGGTAACGCTAGAAAGCTCAATTTTTGCTTTTTCTGCGGCTTCAGTCAGACGTTGTAAGGCTTGTTTATCTTTTCGCAGATCAATCCCTTCGGCTTTTCTGAACTGTTCAGCTAAGAAGTCAACAATTTTCTTGTCAAAGTCGTCACCGCCGAGATGGGTGTCACCAGAGGTGGATAACACTTCAAATACTCCATCGCCAACTTCTAGCACGGACACGTCGAAGGTCCCGCCACCAAGGTCAAATACCAAGATAGTTTCGTTACTCTTCTTGTCAAATCCATAAGCCAAAGAAGCGGCAGTTGGTTCGTTAATAATCCGCAGAACTTCGATACCTGCAATTTTCCCAGCGTCTTTTGTCGCTTGTCGCTGGGAGTCATTGAAGTATGCGGGAACGGTGATTACAGCTTTGGTTACAGTTTCACCGAGGTATTTGCTAGCATCTTCTACTAGCTTGCGGAGAACTTGTGCAGAAATTTCTTCAGGAGCAAATGCCTTACCGGCTCCTGGGCATTCTAACTTAACATTGCCATTGCTGCTGATGACTTTGTAAGAAACTTCGGTAGTCTCCTTGTTCACTTCGTCGTAGCGGCGTCCGATAAAGCGTTTGACGGAGTAAAACGTATTTTCCGGGTTCATCACCGCTTGGCGTTTGGCGATTTGACCAACCAAGCGATCGCCATTTTTGGCAAATGCGACCACTGATGGTGTTGTGCGAAAACCCTCCGCGTTAGCAATTACCGTGGGTTTTCCACCTTCCATCACTGCTACGCAGGAGTTAGTCGTACCTAAGTCAATTCCAACTGCTTTTGCCATTTTAGGTGCTGGCTCCGTATAACTACAAATGAATGAGAGTATAAAGGACTAAATTTTTGAACCAACTGGGTTAAGAAATCAGCCAGTTCAGCATGAATACCTTTGATTTGGCTTTCCGGGGTTAAAACTCCAGACTATGCTGATATATATACTGAGCTTGTGTAGCCAGTCCATGAAGGGTGGTTTCCCGAACCTCGGTTGGGGCGGTCTACCTAAATGGTGTTTCTAGTTGGTTCATGGATTAATTTGCTTTCACTTTGTCTAATGTATGAGAATTAATACTTTCAGTAATTAGGGTGAACCGTAACGTCATAGTGGTGTTTGCCGTCTTTTAAAGAATTGCGCGAGTAGAAAAGCAGGGCGATCGCCTCAGTAATTTACTTTAATCACGGATATCAGTAATTTTGGCGGCGGGAAATCTCAATCTTAGATTGGGCATGGGGCATGGGGTATGGGGATTGATTATTTATTCACCTTGTCCCTTTGTGCCTCAGTCTCCAGGTAGGGTCGAGGTGTGCATTCATAAATTAGAGGCAGGGGTTCTATACTAATTGGGAAAAAAGAGTCTCCCAGTCAATTACAGGTGGTCTTGATCCTTGGTTAACTAGTTCAAAAATTTTTTCTGAACTACTTGGGTGAACAATACATTCCACACAAGCGTTCGCCACATCAATTCGGCTGGTATCGCCCGACAGTCTGTCGCCTGTGCCTACGACCACACCATATTTACCCCCTGTTTTTGCCTTTAAGAGGGTGTTGAGGTCGTATGAGGTATAAGGGCCATCAATTAGGCGTCCTGGGCGGATAATAGTGTAGGGTAATCCTGAACTGATGATCGCTTCCTCGCCTTTCTGTTTGGCATCAAGCACGCCGAATCCATTGAGAATACTAAAAGGAAGTTGATCCTTACGGAGAATTCCGCAGGAAGAAACGAAAACGAACCGCTTCAAATTTTGAGGTGCTGCCGCCACTAAGTTGCTCACACCTTGAGCATCGACCCTTGCCGGACTATTCTTTGCTTTGGCTTCACTGGATTTTGGGTTAACAAAAGCAGTTCCCCATTCAATCAAGTTTAGAGGCGGGTCAAACTCCCATCTCGCAGAGGGAAAGGCAGTGGTTCCAGTACAACAGATGATGTGGCTTAGATCTGGCATTGCGGCTGAAAGCGTAGCCGATTGGCGGGTATCACCGACGGCAATTTCCACTCGCTGATTAAACATTTCTTCGGCTTTTGCTGCATTGCGTGTTAAAATGCGAACTTTAAAACCCTTCTCCAGTAGCTTGCCTACTACTAGTTGTCCCACTCCACCAGTACCACCAGCAACTAGTACCAAATCTTTAGAAGTCATAATCGCCTTAAGTATAGTCTATTGCTAATCTAATCAAAATTTCGAGTGGGGAACATCTGCTGAGGAGCGATCGCAAGCCATGATCAAAATTAATTAAGTGACTCTGAGTTGACTGCAAGAACCTGCTAGAGTGAATTCGTAAAGAATAGACTAGTGTATGCAGAACCACACACCACTACCAAAGTTAATTCGCGCCCATGTATTCATTTCTGGCCGAGTCCAAGGAGTGGGTTATCGCTATTCCACTGTGGATACAGCTAGCCAGTTGGGATTAACTGGTTGGGTGCGAAATCTCCCTGATAATCGTGTGGAGGCGGTCTTTGAAGGAGCGCGGGAGTTTGTGGAACAAATGGTTCGTTGGTGTTATTCTGGGCCACCTGCTGCTGTGGTGAAAGAGGTTGTGGTTGAGTATGAAGAACCTGAAGGGTTGCGGGGATTTGAAGTTGGGCGGTAGCGCGATCGCTCATCAAATCGGAAAACAAATCTGCGATCGCCATAGAACAATTGGTGCGATCGCAAGGGATATTCTTCAATAAATTTGCTGGTAGAACTTACAGCTATGGGGCAAATAGAAGTTAGAGCGTAGGCAAACCTATAATATAAGGCGTTTTATCTTTTGGTTCTCCCTGATGCTATTAACTGGGTTAAATCTGCTCATGATCTATTGGATTTCTGCCGATTTGTGGACTGGAACAACGGATTCCTCATGGAGAGAACCAAAACAAACGAGCCGAAGGTAAGTTTGGGGTTATCACTAATAGCTTTAATAGAGTTAGCCAGTAACTAAATTGCGCGGCGATCGCTACATTAGTAGATATATAAATAAAAATCATTGTTCATTCCTATTCCCCATCACACAAAACCATGAGTGCAAGTGCCATTATTTCTCACAATCCCTTACTCCAAGGCGACGGTTTACCTCTGTTCGCAGAGATTCAACCAAAGCAAATAGTACCAGCCTTCAACCAGATCTTGGCAGAACTTGACCAGCAGCTGGCTACCTTAGAAGCTAATGTACAGCCTACTTGGACGGGTTTAGTAGATCCACTAGAAAGGCTCACAGAACAGCTTTCCTGGAGTTGGGGAGTGGTGAATCATTTAATGGGTGTAAAAAATAGCCCTGAACTGCGAGAAGCTCATGGAACCGTACAACCACAAGTGGTACAGTTGATCAACAAACTCGGTCAAAGCCAACCCCTTTACAATGCCTTTAAGGCACTCCGTGCTAGTGATACTTGGGCAACTTTAGACTCAGCCCAGCAACGCATTGTAGAAGCCGCCATCCGAGATGCACAACTTTCCGGTGTTGGTTTAGAAGGAGAAGCAAAAGAGCGTTTCAACGCCATTCAGATGGAGTTGGCAGAACTTTGCACCAAGTTCTCTAACCATATACTGGACGCCACTAAAGCCTTTAGCATAACCCTGACAACAAAAGAGGAAATCGATGGCTTACCCAATAGCTTGCTGAGTTTAGCCTCACAAGCGGCTCGTGCTGCTGGAGTTCGCGTAGCGTCTCGCACAGAAGAAAACGCTACAGCAGAAAATGGCCCTTGGCAGATTACTTTGGACTTTCCCAGCTATGGCCCTTTTATGCAGCACAGCACCCGTCGCGATTTACGCGAAAAGCTCTACAAAGCCTATATAACTCGTGCTTCTACAGGCGATCTAGATAACAACCCGTTAATTGAACGCATTTTGGAGTTGCGCCAAGAACTTTCAAATTTACTAGGCTTTAAGAGTTTTGCTGAACTAAGCCTTGCTAGTAAAATGGCTCCTAACGTTGAGGCAGTCGAAGCACTGTTAGAAGAACTACGCCGTAGCAGTTATAATGCTGCTATCAAAGACTTAGAAGAACTCAAAGCCTTTGCAGCGACAAAAGGAGCAGCAGAATCTCAAGATTTAAAACACTGGGATATCAGCTTTTGGGCAGAACGCCAACGAGAAGAAAAATTTGCCTTTACCGCCGAAGAATTACGCCCCTACTTCCCGCTTCCCCAAGTATTAGATGGCTTATTTGGGCTTGTGAAGCGGCTGTTTGGTGTTACTGTTACTCCTGCCGATGGTCAAGCCCCAGTATGGCATGAAGATGTTCGTTATTTTCAAATTGCTGATGAAACTGGTTCTCCCATAGCCTACTTCTACTTAGATCCATACAGCCGTCCTGCGGAGAAACGCGGTGGTGCTTGGATGGATGTGTGCATCAATCGTGCCACAATCACAGAAAATGGCGTAACTACTATTCGCTTACCTGTGACTTATTTGGTATGTAACCAAACTCCCCCAGTAGATGATAAGCCTAGTTTGATGACTTTCTATGAAGTCGAGACTTTGTTCCACGAGTTTGGTCATGGATTGCACCACATGCTCACCAAGGTTGACTATGCTGGAGCGGCAGGTATAAATAATGTGGAGTGGGATGCCGTAGAACTGCCTAGTCAATTTATGGAAAACTGGTGTTATGAGCGACCCACTTTGTTTGGGATGGCTAAGCATTACAAAACTGGTGAAGCTCTACCAGAGCATTATTATCAAAAGCTACTAGCAGCACGTAATTATATGAGTGGTAGTGGCATGTTGAGGCAAGTTCACTTTAGCATCGTGGATTTGGAATTGCACTACCGCTATCGCGTCGGTAGCGATGAAACGCCAGCTGATGTGCGTCATCGAATTGCTAAGACTACTACGGTTTTAGCACCATTGCCAGAAGATTCATTTTTGTGTGTTTTTGGACATATTTTTGAGGGAGGCTATGCCGCGGGTTACTACAGTTATAAGTGGGCTGAGGTACTAAGTGCTGATGCTTTTGCCGCTTTTGAAGAAGCTGGGCTAGAAGATGAAGAGGCTATAAAAGCTACAGGTCAGCGTTATCGGGATACCGTACTGGCACTTGGTGGTGGCAAGCATCCGATGGAGGTTTTTAAAAGTTTCCGGGGACGTGAACCGAGTACAGCTGCTTTGCTCAGACACAATGGTTTAGCTACTCTAAGTAATGAGTGACGAGTTCATAAGTATGGGGCATTGGGCATGGGGAATGGGGCATTGGGCATTGGGCATGGGG
>NZ_JADEXR010000165.1 GCF_015206995.1 aff. Roholtiella sp. LEGE 12411
TTTAGCGATCGCTTGAATGTGTTCTTGAAGAGCTTGTTTTTGTTCTGGGGTCATCGCTAAGTAAATACACTCGTCTTACTTATCCTGACTGATTTTCGCTTTCTTTGCAAAAAACTGGGATGCTCCCCAAGTTATCGCCGTTGGATTGGCGTTTGGATGGGGTAAATGTTATTTTCTTGGTTGAGAATTGGAGCAAGTGGATTGACTAGTTTAGTGTTGCTCTTAACTGTCAATCCCAAGCACATAAAACTAGTGATACCTGCCAATATCGCTGCGATCGCCCTAGCTAGTTGTGCGGGACTGGAATTACGTCAGCTGCAAAAACATTACGAGGATTTTGAGCGCGAAGAAGATATGCTTGCGGCGATGAAGGATACCCAGGCTACTGAACAATTGCAGTATCTTTCATCAGCAGCCGAAAGGAAGCGACTGTACGAGGAATCGGATAAAGAAACTGAACGGCAGCTAAAACTATTGCAACAAACAGCACCCTTATTCAATGAAGTATTGGCAGTTACAGGACAAAGTGGGGCAGTCAATCGCATGGCATTAGGCATGATCCAAAATGGTGAAGGACTGGGGAATGTGCTGCTGGCAACATCTGAAGCGGAAATGCAGCTAGAGCAGGCTAAACTGCAAGCCCAGATTTATCAACGTCAATTGGAATTGCAGACGCAGCAGACACAGCAAAGGGAGCAAGCGCTAAAAAGTGCTAATGGTGAGGTGGTGACAGTGGCTACTCCTAGTACAGCAGTATCTACGGAGCTACCCTCATCATCCAAGATAGAAGGGCTAAAAAAAGCGGCAACAGTTGTGGGACTTCAAACCGAGTGCCTACGAGTGGACAAAGCACCCAGCTACCAGAGACTAATTTTTTCAGTTAGAACTGAAGATTTTAACACTTTGCCCAAATTCAAAGCCGCAAGCAAGCTGGCATTGGGCATCAGTGAAAAAGAAGATTTGCCCTTCTATATATATGCCCCAGAACAGATAGCTGTGGAAATTCCCTTGAAACCACAAGACCGCACTTACTATGACTTACCCGTTAGGCACTGGAAGGGCGGCGATCGCTTGATAATTCTGGGTCAATCCTTAGATGGAGAAGTGGTTATTAATTTGGCCAGTGAGGACACCCCGCAATTGTTGGTCGTCGGTACAACGGGTTCTGGTAAATCTAACTTTTTCCGTGCTGCGGCTTATTGTCTACTAATGCAAGGGGCGCGGGTAGATGTCTGCGGGGGTAAAGTTTCGGACTACGAAGATTTCGCTGATCGTTTCCCCACCATTACCATGAATGATATGGGGAAAACCTTCGAGTTTGTTGGCGAATACTATTTAGAATGCGATCGCCGTAACTCTATGACCAAAGCTGAACTAGAGCAGCAGCAGGCTTGGATATTGTTTATCGATGAGTATAAAGGGACTGTCCCGCTTGAGGATGCTTTACGCAAAGCTTACGACCAACAGTTGTGTGAAGTCGGGCGCCGTGGCAGGGGTTTGAAAATTCATGTCGTCATTGGGTTGCAGCGTGGAGCTAAACGAGGTAAAGAAGACCCGCAAGGTTTACCCCCAGATTTACGTGACAACCTTCCTTGTAGAATTGCTTTTCGCTGTGTTGACGGCACTTCCGGACGCATGATTTTGATGCGTCGGGGTGAGGCAGTTACGTCACTTCAGGGTCGTGGCGACGGAATTGTCCAGTCTGGTTTGTTGGATCAAAGATTTCAAGCTTATCGATTTGAAGAAATTCCAAATTAGGGGTGTAAGGGTGTAGGGGTATAGGGGTGTAGGGAATTGAAATTAATGCTAGGAGAAATATATGACACAAGCTTTAACACAATCGTATCGAGACTTGAAAGTTTGGCAAGAAGCTATGAATCTTGCCGAAAGTTGCTACAAGATAACCAAATCATTCCCTAAAGAGGAAATTTATGGAATGACATCGCAAATCCGTAGAGCAGTAGTATCGATTCCAGCTAATATTGCTGAAGGTTATGGACGAAGAACTAGAGGGGAGTATATTCAGTTCTTATACATAGCGCAAGGTTCACTTAAAGAACTAGAAACACATTTACTACTCTCAATCAGGGTTGAATTAGCGTCATCACAAACAGTAAACACTATCCTCAAGCAATGTGAGTCAGTCGGAAAACTGTTATTACTTTTAATCCGTGCATTGGAAAACAAAAATAAGTAAATTAGCAATTACTCTTCCCCTACACCCCTACACCCTTATACCCCACACCCCTAATTCATGCTCCCATCTCAATTTTGTGAAGCTGCTGGTTTTCCTGACCGCTGGCAGGAACGAGACTTACAACAATACCTGAGCGATCGCTTAAAAGAACGCGGATTCCAAACTCAACTGGAAGTTCAAGCCAACGGAGGACGGGCCGATATAGTTACCAGTTGGCAAAATGGAGCGATCGCAGAGGTGAAGAAATATCTCGACCGCGACACCATTTACCAAGCGGTCGGGCAACTTAACCTTTACGGGTTAAACAATACACACAAGCTCGTAGTTATGGGTTTTCTCACACCTGATGCGAGGGCGCAACCATCAGCCCTCAAAACTGCCTCAATGGTTGAACAAAACCCGCGTATACAGGTGATTTTCGTCAATCTTGATGAAGAGTGGTTGCCAGGGAGTAAAGTGCGAATCGGGTTTGGTAATTTCAACTTTTGGAATTTACGACTACCTCAACTACCAAATTTTAAGGATTGGCGCTGGTGGTTTAATTTAGCCAAAGCTAATCCCTTAATTTTAGTTTTGGTAGGTTCTTTATTCTTAGGTATCTTGCCGGAAATCAGAAAAGTAACTACTACTTTTAGCAATACAGTAATTTTAGATGCAAAGGGTACTGGCAATGAGAGTATCCCCGTAAAAGAGCAAGAAACCACAGAATTGGGACAAGTCAAGGGCGAACCATAGCCGGATGATGTATAACTTCAAGGTTGATGCGTAAAGTATTTCAAATCAAATATTGATCCTAAAAAATTGTAATTCGAGGATTTTAGATGGAATTAACACCAGAGATTGTATTTACACTAAAAAAGGTGGTGAAGTAAGGCTTTACTTTTTACGTTGTGAAGCTGAACTTAAACGCAGAATTGAGGAAGTGTCCAGGGCAGAAAATATATTCCGGTTCAATGTATTTAAATGTAAGTATCAGACATTTGTACTACATATAAATACCCGTATCAATACTACGAAGAAAGCCCATGCCTGTATCATGGAATAACATATATCGGCAAAAGTAATGAAGAAGAACCATTGACTTGCATTGATTGCGACAATTATCACGGGGTTGAGTATGGTGGTAATATGTTAGTCTGCGGGATACACGCGCGTGGATGGTCTGGTGAAAACTGCCCGGATTTTCAATCTATATAATTAATGCTTGATTACTTGACAGCGGGTATTGCGTTTTGGATGACAATGTTTATCATCCAAGACCAGTTGCTAAAGTTTCGCTTAGATGAACTGTCCTACTGGTTTCTTGCAATTAGTGCAAGTCTATTCGTTAGTCTCTTGACCTGGGGGGCGATTAGTTTCGTCCTAATAATTAATTTGAAAGTAGATCCATTCACTTTCCCAGGTAATCTTTTTCTTTGCGCGATCGCTGCCCTCATCTTTGGTGTATTTCTTACCCTAGGACAATGGCTGATACTGCGGCAGTCCAAAATTATACCAAACGCCTTTGCACTCGTTAACACAGTAGTTGGAATCGTGATTTTCGCTCTGCTAGTTTGGCTTAATGAAGGTACTTTGGATCTGATTGGTAATCCTATCGCAGGTTGGAAAACTGCCTTTGTGTTTTTAATTGGAGGTGCAGCTACCGGAGGAATAACAGGTAAGGCTTTGGATTTTTACTGTGAGCGCAAAGAGCAGCGATTATTTGAAATCGAAAGAAAAAGAGAAGAACAAGAAAAGCTTAGAAGAGACAGAATAGAAAATGAGGTATTTGAAAAAAGAAGGCAGGATAGAGAAAGGCAAGAACGTGTTGACCAGCAGAGAAAGGAACAAGCAGAAAAAGAAGCCCTAGAAAGAATCAGAATCAAAAGAGAAATCGCTCTAGAAGAAGAAAGAAGGTGGTACGAAGAACATCCGGAAGAGGCTTACGGTGAGTGGTGTGATGATGATGAGTAAATCGTTACCTTTTTCGTCAATTTTCAACAGTCTTTCTGTCATCATTTTATTGATTATTGAATTTTGTTAACTACGTAACCATTGCAAAATTTGCCTCAACCAGTTTTTGAACTGTTGAAGCCGAATATTTATAATACTCTTCAATCCATTTGTCTGTTGTTTTTTGAAGCCTTTTTTATTTTGGGACTGTTCACTAATATCGTTATTAACTGGAGTTTCCTCAAAAGTAGGTTGATTTTGTCTATCATCAATCCCTACTTCTTTGAAACTTATCTGCTCTTGAAATGAGGGTATATTATTTCCTTCATTTGGACTAGGAAGAGATTGAGAATCGTATGCGTACTGACTTTTCTCTAGCGATTTTTGTAGTGATTCATCTTTTTTAAAGCTTGGTCTAGGAATTACTTCAGGCTTCAAATCAAAAGAATCTTTTTTATTGAAAGGAGTTTGATTGTCTTGATTTTTGGGCTTTAAAGGTATTGAAGGTTTATTTACAGATTCTTCATCTTTTCTAAGTTTAGGACGCGACGAAGTTTTTTGAATCGGCTCCTCAACTGTTAAACTTTCTTTATCAATTTGATGGGGAGTAGCAATTGTACTATTTTTCTCAGTACCTAAAGCACTATCTACTATACAACAAAATAATTTATGATCATTATGTAGTAAGTTGAATACGCAACTACTGTCTGTAGCTTGCTGACCTAGAAAAAATATCCAAGGCTGTACATTATTCTCTCTTCTTTTCTCACTTAATTCTAGCAGGCAAGCATTTATCTGCCTTTCCAATACATTTTTGTGCGAGTCAGGCCAACCATTGGTATCAATTTCAAGAAAATATTGATCAATCAATTCTCCCTGTTGCCAATTTCCTTCAAAAAGAGGAATTCTAATTTTACTATTATTGAAATCTATTTTAGACTTATATTGTAATCGTACGAAATAAATTCTAGTTGGATCATATCGATATCCTTGCTTATATGTGAGTTTTTGAAAAATTTCTCCGTAAGTGCTGACAGAAACTCCTGGGACACATAAGGGTAACGCTCTATCTATTGGATGGGTCAGGTTAATAAACTGTTTAACCAATGGACTAATTGTCTTGACTTGCCAACTCCGAATTTTATTGTTTTCCTGACGAGGCTTGATTTGAATTTGTATAGTTTTACTTCTTTCTATAGCTTGAGATTGATCCTGATTGATAACTGCTTTAAAACTTGTTAAACATAACTGATTTGGATAACCACAGGTAAATTCTGATAGAGTAGATACTGGGTTTTTACGACGTGTACTTATGTATTTCTCATAAGTATATATAGAGCAAACAGGGTCATGTTGGTGGTTCTTTTTAGTTCTAAAGTAAGGAACTGAGATATTTTCAGGCAAAATGGCGACAGGTTTCATTGCTACATTGCAGTTCAAACAAATATATTCTGTCCTCCTTATCCTCTCGGCACTAGAAGAGTCTATTATGATTTGATGACAGAGATCTATTATATAAACCTCTAATCCAGTTTCTTTGTATCGGGCAGAATCCGGCATTATATTCAGCAATACTTAACAACTGCTCAAATATAGACTAACAAGTTTATGTCCTAATTTTCATCTAAATTTCGCGTCTTCTATGTTAGCTCCCCAAAGATCTATCCCCAACAGAATTGCATCCGACAAGTTAGCACCAACGAGAATAGCTTGACCCAAATCTGCCCCAGTTAAATCTGCTCCTTGAAAATTAACATAGCTGAGATTAGCACCTCGAAAATTGGACTCTCTAAGGTGAGTTGATTGAAATTCTGCTCCTCTCAAAATACTGCCTTCAAAGTTGGCTCTTGACAACCAACTGCCACTAAAGTCGGCTTCGGATAAATCCGTATCTCTGAAATCTGCTCCCCTTAAATCGATTTCACTAAAGTCTTTTCTACCTGCTTTGTAATCTTCAATCACTCTGGATATGGTTTCTCCCTTACAAACCTCAGTTTCCTCCTCTACATTCTCCTCACCAATCCAAGGGCCATTGCCGTGATAAATAGAGAAGTGATTGAGCAAAGCATCTTTACAAAATCGCCACCTCCCTGCCAATTGTCCACCAGGAAGTTTGCCTAACCCTACTTCCTCCAATAGCATTCCTGTCTGGATATTTAGATATAACGATGCTTCCTCCAATGTCAAAATATCTTTCTGCTTAATAGTTTCCAACTGCCAATAATTATTAGCAATTCGGGGATATATTAACTTGTGAAAACTTTCACTCAAGCATTTTAAAATCATTATTTTTAACCTCTTCAGCAAATTCACAATCAAGCTACACAATCAGCTTTTACTACAGGGCAAACATAACAATAGTCTACCAAACAATTCACGTTCATAGTAAGGATTCTTGAACTCAAAAAGCATTATAAATAACAGAAAAATACACCCCGCTCTCCTGCCAAGTTCTTCCGTTTGAATCCATCTCTACCAACGGAATCCCCCAATCAATACGCGCATTGAAGCGATCGCCCCCACGCCATCGCAATCCTAATCCTGCGCTAGCTAACATATTCGATTCGGGGTTCTGTATACCAGAATTCCACCCCACGCCGAAATCTGCAAACGGAATCACTTGCAATGTACCACCAGCACGCAGAATTGGTAGTTGCACTTCTGCTGAAGCAAATACGCCGTTGTCAGCCGGCAGGAAATCCTGCCGATAGCCCCGCACACTCTCCTGTCCACCCACGCCAAACTGTTCCAAAGGTACAAGCGTTGTGGATGCTAGTTGAGTATTGAGCCGGAGCAAAAGTAAGGTTTCAGGAGCCAGTAATCGCACCCATTGCGCTTGCCCTTGCCAACTGAAGAAGCGGCTGTCGGGAGCATCTTGATTAATAGTTGCATCGAATGCTCCTATGCCCAAGTTTAATTGCGATCGCACTGCAAATACTTCTTGGTTATTGCGAGATACCCACTCTTGGAAAAATCGAATTGCTGATACCCTTGTGTTTCCTTTTTCGTCTGCGCCATCAGATTGGAACGGTATTCGCCCAAACCCTTCGTTCAAATACGAAGCCTCGCTTTCTTTCCTAGAAGCAGTTATGCCAAGCGCAAATTCTTGTGTAGGAGTTTGGACTATTGGCTGTCGATACGTCAATTCATACTGCCGGGATTCTGCTTGGATATCCAGGATATCGAAAGGTTTTTCGATAACATTAGCTGCCGAAGTTCCGTAGCTAAAAGATATTGTCCCATCCCTGGGATTGACTGGTATTGTGTAGCTGGCATCAAATGTGTTACTACCATCAGTGTTGGCATAACCTATAGTCAAATCATCTCCAAATCCCAACAAGTTTGCTTCAGTTACTTGTAGACGACGGCGGAAACTTCCTACGGCTGGCGATCGCCCATTGTCTAGTACTATTTGGGTACTGAATGTGTCTGCTTCTTTTATGTTGACTGTTAAGATAGCTGTGTTAAGCTTCTCCCCAGGCGACAACTCAGCAGATAGTCTTTTGATTAAAGGATTGTTCTGCAACAGTTGCAGTGCTTCCAACAGGCGCTTTTCATTTACAGGCCCCGTTGTGTTTAATTTCAGGCGATCGCGAACATAATTAGAAGAAAGTCGTCGAGTACCTGTTATCTTGATATCTTCTAACTTACCCTCAATCACCTGGATTTTAACGACACCTGAACCCGGACTAATTTCTTGAGGTGGAATATAAGCACCAGATGTCACGTAACCTTTTCTGATGTATAGATTGGTAATTGTATAGCGAGCTTCGTACAACTCATCTATAGTTAGTGGACGATTGAGAAAGTCGGACACAGCTGAAGCTAATTCTTCCTCGCTGAAAACTGTACTACCTACAATCAAGAAGCGTTTAACTGTGACTGTTCCCCTGAAATTATTGGGGATTGATTCGGATGGTGGGGTTGGTCGTTGTGGCGGGATTAGTTCTGGTGAAGGTTGTTGTTGGGGTAACTGAGGTGAAGGTTGTGGCGCTGGTGTAGGCGGCTGAATGTCTTGCGGTGGGGGGAGGTTTGGTACTTGTGTAGTGGTCTGTGCATGTAATGGTCTGATGGTTGTAGCAAATAGTATCAATAGGCTTAAAGACAGCCAGGGCAATATGCGCTTTTTGGGGGATTTATCGGTCATCAGATGGTATGATATATTGCCGTAAACTCTGAAATTGTACAGTAATTGCTGTTTTATTACACTTCAAATATTTAATATCAAGCAAACAAGCATTAGATGAAGTTTAAGGTTAAAATCCTGACTTTCGGTTGACAAGGTAGCCCTAAATTGGCAATTATGATCAAAGAAAGTTTGAACATAAAAAATTGTAGTTAACAGCGTTTATAATTGCTGTTAACCATAGGATAAACAACTGATTTGCATAGCTTTTGTTCTTACGAATAGACTTTGCGTTTTGCCTTGAATCGATTAGTGTTTCCCGTGTTATTGGCTCACTAAGTTTTCCAAAAACCATGAACAACAAAACATGCATTGACAATATAAAGTGCCAGTATTTTTTGCGAAGTGATAGTGCAACAGCATATAGACAGAGGCGGCATCCGCAATCGCTGTCTCATTTCGTAAAGACCCCAGGGCAAACGCATCTAAAGTACTCTTGATCACGACCAAGATTAAGAATCAACGAAAAAATCAATATTTCTCGTTTGATTTATTTTCCAAGCCTCAAAGTGATGTCTACGACGGGCTACGCCTACGCTAAATATATGTCAATAAGCAGTAATTAATGCGACTAATTTTGAGGTTACTGAGAATAAAGTCCTTTTATTGACATGATGCGGCCGCCCTGGTAAAAACCCCTAACTGTATAACTGTTATCTGATACAGTGGATTACTTAACGAGACTTTGAACAGATGATGCACTGCGACTTTTCATTGCCGTCTGAATGCACTCTTCGCAAAGCTGTATCTCTTGATACATGGTCAATTGTTTTTGTGGTATTTAAAGCAAGACTTGACCTCAATCAATTAAGATGGCAGCAATTTTGGGTAATTGAATGTGATGGGTGTTTAGTAGCCTTCGGACAGCTACGAAAATTTCAATTAGCGCAAGAGCTAGGCAGTTTATATGTTGTAAAAAAATGGCGCAAACAAGGCTTAGGAAATTTCCTAATGCAACATTTAATTTCTCAAGCTACTCAACCTCTTTACTTAAAATGTGTAAATCATCAGCTTGTTAACTTTTACGTGAAGAAAGGCTTTGTACCTGTTGAATTTAATGATTTACCGTCTTCACTTAAATATAAATTTCGACTATCTCAAGCCCGAAAGAAATTTCTGAATGGGTTTGTGGTATTCATGAAATACCAAGTTGGCTTTGATGGCAACATAGAAAGAGAACTTCTGCTAAAAGAAAACAATATTAAATAAAGTATAGAAAGTGCAATACAATAATTTAATTACTTTTACCTCATTGCTTTTTATTTGCTCAACAAATTTTTCTGTAAAGGCTCAAATCATTCCAGACAATAATTTACCTAACAACACAACTATTAAATTAGATGGCGATACTAGAAGTATTGAAGGAGGTACTCAAGTAGGAAGTAACGTGTTTCATAGTTTTAAAGACTTCTCTGTCCCTACTGGAACTAGCGTTCATTTTAATAATGGGTTAGATATCCAGAACATCATCACCCGGATTACCGGCGGCTCCATATCTAATATTGATGGCTTGATTAGTGCCAATGGTGCAGCTAATTTGTTTTTGCTTAATCCAAATGGGATTGTCTTTGGACAAAATGCACGTTTGGATATCGGTGGTTCGTTTTTAGCCAGTACAGGGAATCGCCTGATATTTAGAGATGGTTTTGAGTTTAGTGCTACACATCCTCAAACCACTCCTCTGTTGAGCATTAATGTACCAATAGGTTTACAACTGAGTACTAATCCAAGACCAATTCGCGTCGAAGGCGCAGGACACAATTTAATTGGTTTAGCATTTTCACCAGTTGTCAGAAGTAACAGCTTAACAGGTTTACGAGTGCAGCCAGGAAGGACTCTAGCGCTTGTTGGAGGTGATGTGATTTTAGAGGGTGGTACGATTACAGCAGAAGGAGGGCGGATCGAAATAGGTAGTGTTGGCAATAACGGTTTGGTCAATATTAATCCAACAACCTTTGGCTGGAATTTGGAGTACAAAAATGTATTTTCTTTTCAAGATATTTCTTTATCAAAACGCGCTCTAGCCGACGCTAGTGGGATTACTTCTGGTTCTATACAGATGCAAGGACATAACATTACATTTACTGATGGCTCAGTATCCTTAATTCAAAACCAAGGATCACTCTCAGGAGGGACGTTAAAGGTAAATGCTTCTGAGTTTTTAGATATCAGCGGTACAGATCCAGTTGCGATGATTGCTGGTAGCTTACGGAATGAAACTGTCGGATTGGGCAAAGCTGGAGACATTGCAATTTCGTCCAAACATTTAATCATTAGGGATGGAGGACAAATAAATGCTTTAACCTTTAGTGCTGCAACAAGCGGCAACATAGTTGTGAAGTCCTCTGATTCTATACAATTGCTTGGGGTTTCGCCTCGTAATCCTGGTGTTTTTAGTTCCATTGGTGCTTCAACTTTCAACTCTGGAGATGCAGGCAATATTGAATTATCAACGGGACGATTGATTATTAAAGGAGGAGGTGCTTTGACATCTTCTACATTTGGAACAGGGACAGGAGGAAATGTAACGGCAAATGCATTTGATTTCATATCAGTAACAGGATATGCACCAATAATTTTTCAGCAATCCATTATTGGTACCACAACTCTCAATACTGGCAAAGCTGGCAACTTAAGAGTCAACACATCAAAACTAATAGTTCGCAATGGTGGAAGAGTTGATGCTTCGACCTTGGCAAGTGGCGATAGTGGAAGTGTTACTATCAATGCCTCCAAATCCGTAGATATTAGTGGTGCAATCCCTGGATCTAAAACGCCTAGTTTAGTGAACTCCAGTGCTAATGTTGTTGCCCCAACCTTACAAAACTTATTCAGGCTCCCTCCAGTCCCTTCTGGAAAATCTGGAGATGTGACAATTAATACTGAGAGTTTGAATGTTACAAAAGGCGCTCAAGTCAGCGTCATGAATGCGGGATTAGGTGATGCAGGAAAACTTGAAATTAACGCCAATCGCATCAACGTCACAAATAACGGAGGTATTACTGCAACCACTGCTGTAGGTCAAGGTGGTGACATTGACATCAATTCAAATCTTTTGCAACTGCGCGACGGCAATATCTCAGCAACTGCTGGACAGCAAGGTAGTAATGGTGACGGCGGGAACGTAACTATTAATACGAAAAACTTATTCTCTTTAGGAGACAGTAGCATAACTGCCAATGCTTTTGAAGGAAGGGGAGGTAATATCAAAATCGATACTAAAGGGCTTTTCCTTTCTGCCAACAGCCAAATTACAGCCAGTTCTGAGCGAGGTGTTAACGGCACAGTTGAGGTTAACTTTTTAATAGGAAACAATGTGCAACCCAAGATAGAACTAGAAGCAGTTCAAACTGATACAAAGATTGCATCAGTCTGTCAAGGGCGATCGGACACAATAGCAAGTACTTTCGTTGTTAGTGGACACGACGGTTTATTTCCTAGTCGTAGCAATCTGCCATCTCAAAACCCTATTTGGCAAGACAACTCTCTTCTAGATCAGTCCGATAATGATTTGGGAAAACTAAAATCAAGGGGTCAAGAGCCTACGCAAATATTAGAAGCACAAGCTGTGGTACAAGAATCTGACGGCAGAATTTTTTTGACAACAAATTCTGGGTCAGTCAGTGCTAACAGCGCATCGTCTGCTAATCCATGCGCCGACGAAATTAGAAAGGTAGGCTTGAATCAATTTTAGTAAAAATTAATGATTAAACGTCGAGATTGGGCTAAATACTTTTTTCTAAGCATTGCAGGGTTATTTACGTTTAATAACAAAGCATTTATTGCTCCTGCTTATGCTACAGATAAAAGACATAATCAGGCACGATTATTAACCCAAAGAGGAAAAAAATATTTTGATGAAGGACGAGCCTTAGAAGCACTTCAAGACTGGGAAGAAGCCATAAAAATTTATCGTCAAATTCACTATCAGGAGGGCGTTACAGGCAGTTTAATCAACCAGAACTATGCCCTACAAGCTTTAGGGTTAAATCGTCGGGCTTGTACTACACTTTTAGAAGCTTTAAAGTTAGACGCAGATGCCGATATTTGCGTCATCCCCTCAGAGCAATCTACTGAATCTACAACAGAACTACTGACGAAAGCAATTGATCAGCAAAAGCTAACACCTCTGGATCTGTTGGCATGGCATAACCTGGGAGATGTATTACGCACAATTGGTAAGCTAGATGAATCAAAAATAGTTTTGGAAAAAATACTTTCAACTGCTAAAAATCTTTCATCTGCTGACCATAGCAGAATTTTACTCTCTTTGGGAAATACTGAAAATTCATTTTACAAACAAGCAAGAGATAACTATAGTTCAACAGAAGAACCAGCTTTCAAAAAAGAAGCTAGCTTTTTAGTTCAAAAAAAAGCCTTAGAGTCCCTTGATATTTATCAGCAAATAAATAATTCATCAACGACCTCTCAAGAAGTACAATTGCAATCTCAATTACAGCACTTGAATTTGCTATTAGATTTTCAAGAATGGCTAACGATAGAGGTGAAATCAGGTAAAACAAATTTAGCCACTATTCGCACTAGTATTACTCAACAGATTCAGCCAGCAGTCAGGGCAAACGCATCTAAATATTGACAAGCCTGAATCAGGATGAAATACACCAAGATTCAAACTACATAAGGCTTTGAGGAAATTAAATCTCACTGAGTGTGAAAATGATAATCATTAGGAGGGGAG
>NZ_JADEXR010000166.1 GCF_015206995.1 aff. Roholtiella sp. LEGE 12411
CCCATGCCCCATGCCCCATGCCCTATTCCCCATTCCCTTGTTCATAAGCTTCATAGACACCTTTGACGTTGTACCAATTGAGGAAAATTCTGGCAATTTCTAAAGCTAACTGGGGTTTACCTAAATTAATTAGCCATCGCAAAAATGGAGCCATAGTCCGCTCATTAAGTGTGCCATTAAGTGAAAGAATGCCCCATAGTAAACGATGCAGCCAAGTCATTTGAATCATCATCCGTACTTCCCAAGTAGGATGCTTTTGATAAAATAAAACTCCCATACGCCCGCGCTGAATTTCTTGATCAATCAAACGGGGAATTTGCTCTAAGTTAAATGGTGGATGCCAGTGATAGCCAACGGCTGCTGGACATTTTATTAATATCAAACCTAGTTCTTTAAGCCTTACACCTAATTCTAAATCTTCCCAACCATAAAGGTTAAATTTGGTATCAAAAAGTCCAGCTTTTTCTAGCCAATGTTTAGGAATTGCTACATTCCCTGTAGCAAAAAAAGCGGCGGAAAAATCTGTTATTTTATAGGGTTCAGCAGTTGGGTTGTCGAAATTGCAAGTATTAATAACTGCACCATAAGTGAAAAAGCGATCGCTTCTGAACTTCTCCTTTCCCTGCACTAGTTCATCTGCATGAGCTTGCAGGAAATTCGACAGTACTACTAAATCACTATCAATAAATACAATTGTGTCTCCCAGCGCCTGTTTTACTCCTAAATTCCTAGCCGCAGCTGGACCAGCGTGGTCTTGCTGAAACCATCGCACATGGGGAAATTCTTCTTTATGTGCTCCCAACCACTCTAATGTGCCATCAGTAGAACCATCATCTACCAAGACAATTTCGTAACTAGTAATCGAACTTGCGGCACTCAACTCCTGCACCTCTAAAGCGCGGAGGCACTTTTCTAATATCGGCTGGCGATTGTAAGTCGGTATCACAACGCTGAAAAACACAGTCTCACCCACAACACTTTTACCCATCTCCAGGATAGGACAACTGCGACACTGACGCAGTTCCTTGCCTAACTTTGGTTATGGCAATTCAGTTCCATAACCAAAATCTACTAGAAAGGGAGGGATATTGATATGAGGAAATACTTGAATAATTAATTAAGACCTAAAAAGATGCTTTTTTAGATGCCCGCAAGTTCATAAGAATTTAGCAGAAATTATAGGTTCATATATCTAGCTATAAATAGTATTATTACTCATTCTTGTATCTTTTACCGAAAAAGCATTTTTAATAAATTTGAGTTAATCAGTATATAACCTAAATTTAATTTTAGTTACTTAAATTTTAGTGTTAATTGAGTAATTCCTGTAAAAAACGGCATGAATTACCTATCATCTCTCTTTCAGAACAAGTTATTTGCTATTCAAACTGTATGGAATTTCAATTAAGTAAATACTGACAGCTTTTTCTGTCGCTCTGTAGATTTTGTCTTGACTAAATGTTTTTTGCTACAACAAAGGAAGTTTTATGTCTAAATTAAGTCGGAGACAACTGCTAATATTTTTTGCAGGCAGTGCGGGTGCTGCTGTGTTGGGAGAAACCATTATAGATGGAGTTTCTAGTGTTACACAAGCAAAAAATAAGTCACTAAGTTTTACACCAGTGCGCTTACCTCATCCTTTACCTATTTATAAACAACAAAATAATTTCTTACCAACAGGAATTGGTCAGGGACAAGTACTTAATGCATCTGCAAATCCCAGTTTAAGGAGCTACAACGTAATTGATGATGTGGTAGTGCCGCCGGAGTACGAACGTTATGTAATTATAAGTTGGGGCGATCGCGTGTTTCCCAATAGCGATGATTATTTCGGTTACAACTGCGATTACACAGGTTTTGTTCCTCTTGGTAGAACAAATGACTTAGGCTATTTGTGGGTTAATCACGAATACGTTAGTTTTCCGTTTTCTACTTTATTAGTGGCCGATGACTCCGATCTAAAAGGATTACCTGACACCTTTAAAAAGGTAATTGGTTGGGCTTTACCTTCCACCAAAAATATTGAAGTTGAAGGAGAATTCTTATATAACCAAGGTGGATCTATAGTCCGCGTTTCTCGCCGTAACGCCAATAAGCGCTTTGCTGTAGTTAGTGGCGATGCTAGAAATCGCCGTATTCATGGTCTTTCTGGCTTGGGAATTAATAGCCAACGGACTGATGGCTACCAATCTATCACTTCTTGGGGAAGTCGTAGCCACCAGAAAGGCGACCAAAACTATTTAATTGCAACTGGCCCAGCTGCAACTGAAGTATTTAATCTGAGTTCGGATGGACTGGGTAAAAAAATTATTGGTACTGCTTACAACTGTTCTGGTGGTACGACTCCTTGGGGAACTATCTTATCTGCTGAAGAAAACTTCCAAGGTAGTGTCACAGAAGCAGTTAAGCCTGATGGTACCCAGACAGGTTACGGCGATAGCACTATAGGTAAAACTTTCGGTCTAGTTGGAGAAAAATATGGCTGGATAGTAGAAGTTGACCTTGTAAATCCAAATTTCCGCCCTCGCAAGCACACTTGGTTAGGTCGTTTCCGTCATGAAAACGTCGCTATCCGCACCGAAGTAGGCAAACAACTAGTTGCTTACATGGGTGATGACAGACGTGGAGGACATACTTGGAAATTTATCAGTAAAGGTACTATTTCCTCGCCAACTAGTAAAGCCAACAGTAGCTTGTGGGAAGACGGTACTTTGTATGTCGCTCGTTATAATCCAGACAAAACGGGTCAGTGGATACCGTTAAACTTAGATACTCCTACTAATCCAATTTTGCCATCGGTTCTTTCTTCTCAAGAAGGTAACGTCTTGGACGAAAAAGTGAAATTCTTACCACTACCGAAACGTAGTGGCATTGCAGGTCAAACTGAAGATGGTGGTACATTTAAATGCGATCGCATCACAGAAGCCACTACATTACCTGATTATCAAAATAAGAAATTATCTGCTTTTTACCCCAATCAAGGTGCTATTCTCAGTGATGCTTTTTTAGCAGCAAACTTGGCTGGAGGAACACCTACAGCACGTCCAGAAGATCTAGAAGTGCATCCTTTAACCAAAGAAGTGTTCATCTGTTATACCGATGGTGCGCCAGGAAGCGACGGTTATCCAGATTCGCGAATTTTCCAGGTTGCCAAGACAAATACTGCTGTCAATGCTACACAGCAATCAGGAGGATTATACAAAATTATTGAAGATAGTGCCGATGGCAGCGGTTTCACCTTTCACTGGGATAGATTTGCCCAAGGCGGGGAAGCCGGATCAGTTTCGGGTGCTGGCTTTGCTAATGTAGATAACCAGGTGTTCGATCTGAAGGGCAATGTTTGGGGTGTGACGGATATGTCCACTAGCACTCACAACGGTTTTGATATTGGTGCTGAAGGTAAGCCAACCACAATCGATCACACAATTCAAGGTGATGTTTCTAAGTTTACAGGAGTATTCGGTAACAACTGGCTATTCTTTATCCCTACCAGTGGTGCCAATGCAGGATATGTAGTTCCATTCGCCTATGGGCCTGTACGTTGTGAAATGACTGGGCCGACTTTTGTCGGAGATACACTGATTATTTCAGTACAGCATCCTGGTGAAGATTGTCCGATCAATGATGGCACAATACTAAGTCGCGACATTGAAATACTCAATTTGAATGGTACAACATTCAATCAGACTCGCACTGTACCTCGTGGTAGTAGTTGGCCCAGCAACATCAAGGGTAAACCAAAAGGTGTTCCCTTACCATCTGTAATTGGCATCCACCGTAAGAATTCTACTGGCAGCTTTATTTAGTTAGCGCCATGCATTTAGATATGTTGTCCTCCAACATCTTTACATCTAAAGATGAAAAAACAATAGAGATATCTATATCAAGTAGTTGATTCAAAGAGTAAAACCCTAGAATTTTATTTGGCTCTAAATTCTAGGGTCTTTTGCTTTCAAAAAGTTTTGCAATATCATCAATGTAGTTTGCGATCGCTTACTATCTAAAAATCCAAATAAAAACCCCACTGGTAAGGCGGGGAGTGATTGAATTCGGGTTTCTCTTAAACGAGAATTGCTTTTAGTTTACTTGGGATAATTTTTTCTTGCGTTTGATCCATAATCCCATAGCACCAGCGATCGCTGTACCACCAAGAGTTAGAGGTTCTGGAACTTTAGAGTAACTTACTGTACCCACTTCTGTTGTAGATGGGAAGGCAGCACTAATAATAGTGTAAAACTTTTTGCCTCCCATATCTGAATTCTCTGGATTATTCCCTATGAAAAACTGATCTTCAACCAAATAGCTTAGCCCCAAAAGTTTGCCGTCTTTAAAACCTACTAAAGGAGATAAGCCGGCTTCATAATCAATATCACTTGCCTCTGTATATTGAGTACCTAAATAGTTAAACAAAACGGATAATCCATTGTTAACCTTTAAGGTTTCCTCACCCGTCCCGGTTAGGGACGAGTCATCATATTGAAAAGAACCATAATATTCACCTGCGTTGTTGCCAGATGTAGCATTCACAGTGAAATTGTAATTAACTACAGCAGCTTGTGTTGGTGCTAAACCAACAGCAGCGACAGAGATGACAACTGCAACACTGGCAATGCTAAAATTTTTGGCTAATTTCATCAGAAAATACTCCAAAGCTAAAAAATGAAAATTCTGTAATTCCACTTAAATAAACTTTGAACCAGTGTATGCAGGTTAAGATATCTCAAACAAAACGTGATTTTCATTAAATATTTAAAATTATCAATCATATATAAAGTTTGTGTGAAATTATCCTGTGCTCACTTCCTTACCTTTTCTAGTAATCTTTTCCTGCACGCAATGTTATGTCCATGTTCGAGATTGTGGATCAAGCTAGCATACAAATCGCAAGCTTAGAGGTTGTTTGAAAAGTCTAATTTATTACTCACCGGGCGACTGGAAGTCGCGGCTACACAATCAAAACCCACCTCTGTGGGTTAAACTTGATTTTCATTAGTCCACCTCCGTGGACTTCTCTACGAGACGCTGTTCGCGTTCGTTTGTGTAGTAGCGAATTCTATTCGCCTAATACTTTTCAAACATCCTCTTAGCTCGACTTTATCCAAAATTAAGAACTCGGCTTTCTTCATTCGGCAAAATCCCTGGCTTTTTGGCAAATACTTTTTCCATATCACTGATTTGCGCTCAAGTCCAAAAACTAAAACTACCTTTCCACAATGGTTTTAGCGTCAGGTTTTGGGTTTCGTAAAAATGGATAAAGTCGAGCTTAGGTCTTGAAGATTTAATTAAATAGCATCTTCCAGACCATCCAGCACAAAAACTTGAACTAAGTTATCAAGAATAAAGTTTTAGGCAGTTAATTTGCATCTACTTAAAACAGGGTGGAATTATCTACCCTGCAACCAATTTATAGCATTTAAAACTAATGCCTAGGACGGCGATGATTCAGCCTTGTGAAAATTGATATTTTCAAAGCCGTATAAAAAAGCTTATATAAATAAAAGCGATCGCTGTGTTCAAAATCTGACAAATCCTAAGAATTTAGGATTAAAAACATTGAAAAATAAATCCAAAGGGATCATGCTATGTCAGTTTGAAGCTAATTTACAAACAGGTTTATTCATGCAGAAAATATACATGGATTAGTTAGATATAATAATGACTCATTCTTTGTTTTCTGAGTTGGAGAAATCAATGGGTCGCGCCAAAAAGGTTGTCCTGGCATATTCTGGGGGAGTGGATACATCAGTTTGCATCCCTTACCTGAAGCAAGAGTGGGGTGTAGAAGAGGTAATTACGCTAGCAGCAGATTTAGGTCAGGGAGATGAATTAGAGCCAGTCCGAGAAAAAGCTTTGAAATCGGGTGCAAGTGAATCTTTAGTGATAGATGTCAAAGACAGCTTTGTTGAAGATTATGCCTTTGGAGCAATTCAAGCTAACGCCCTTTATGAAAATCGCTATCCCCTGGGAACAGCCCTTGCTCGTCCGCTGATTGCCAAGATATTAGTAGAAGCAGCCCAAAAATATGGTGCTGATGCGATCGCTCACGGTTGCACTGGTAAGGGTAACGATCAAGTTCGCTTTGATGTCTCAATTGCTGCCCTTAACCCTAATCTGAAGATACTTGCACCAGCAAGAGAATGGGGGATGAGCCGTGAGGAAACAATTGCCTATGGTGAACAATTTGGCATTCCTTCACCAGTCAAAAAATCTTCCCCCTACAGCATTGACAAGAATTTGCTTGGTCGTAGCATTGAAGCTGGTGTGTTGGAAGATCCAGCAGCTGAACCACCAGAAGAAATTTATGAGATGACTAAAGCGATCGCCAATACCCCCAACGAGCCAGAGTACATTGAAATTGGTTTTAACAAAGGTATTCCAACAACTCTCAACGGTACACCCAAAAAGCCAGTTGAGCTAATTGAACAACTCAATCAGATGGCTGGAAATCACGGTATCGGGCGGATTGATATGATAGAAAATCGCCTGGTGGGCATCAAATCACGGGAAATCTACGAATCACCCGCTATGTTGGTGCTAATTCAAGCACACAGAGATTTAGAAAGCTTGACCTTGACAGCAGATGTCACCCATTACAAGCGTGGTATTGAAGAGACTTACAGCCAAATCGTTTACAACGGTTTATGGTACAGTCCACTCAAAGCCGCATTAGATGCCTTTATTCAAAAGACACAAGAGCGAGTATTGGGAACTGTGCGAGTGAAGTTTTTCAAGGGCAACGCTACGACAGTCGGGCGTTGGAGCGATAATTCTCTCTATAGCCCTGATTTAGCAACTTACGGTGCTGAAGACCAATTTGACCACAAAGCTGCTGAAGGCTTTATCTACGTTTGGGGTCTACCAACTCGTATTTGGTCACAACAAACTAGAAGTTAACAACTGGGAGTTAGGAGTTAAAAGTTAAAAAGAAATTACTTGTCACTTTACTCCTTACTCCTTACTCTTTACTACTAACTTCCTTGACTTGGCGGGATTCCAACCATAGGGGCACAACGATGATCGCCACCATGATTAGTAACGCTGCGATCGCAAATTGACTCACCCAGCCAACTAATTGTTCTAAAGAGATAATTTTCCCAGCAAAGAAAGCTAATGTCACCATCAGACTAGCCCAAGTAACTGCCCCTAATAAGTTGTATAAAAAGAATTTTCCGAAAGACATTTCAGCTATACCAGCTAGTGGCGCCGCAAAAACTCGCAGTAATGCGAAAAAACGCCCAAAAAATACTGCCTTAGCAGCATTTTGACTAAATTGTTCTTTAATGTTCAGCAGTCGTACTTCAGAAATCCGAAATATCTTACCAACTTTTACTAAGAAAGGCCAACCGCTAACTCTACCAATCCAATAGCCACAAGTGCCGCCAATTACAGCACCCATAATTGCATCACCGAGAACCAGCCAGAAATTTAGTTCATCGCTACCAGCTAGAAACCCACCCACTAAAGTTACAGTTTCACCAGGAAGAGGAATGCCTAAATTTTCTAACAAAATTCCCAAAAAAATTGCTAAATAGCCATACCTGTGGGCAACTTCTTGGATGTTTTCTAGTGAAATCAGCTCTAAAGACATCCCGCACCGCCACCTTTACAAATTTTTACTTTTACTTTATATCTTTGCTTGTTTTTAGGTAGGGTGTCAATCAAGCCGCTACACAGATTCATTAATTTCATACTCTATGAGTTGATCGTCAATAGCTTCTAATCTATGGTAACTATTATATTTTGGGTATTGACTATTAACTTTTTAGCATCGATTATCACAAATACATACTTGCCTGTAAAAAGTAGTATATTTTTTATAAAAAATTTCTAAATACCCAGGTAAATTATAAAAATATCGTAAAAGATACGGTTGCTACTGAAATTCATAGGCGCTTATGCCTATATTGAGGAGAGTTAAGACAAATTATACGACATGAATACTGAAAAAATACCTCAACTGCACTGCTGTAAGTCCCTATATATATGGATGAGACAGTCATCTTGCCGTTGAGAAAGAAGCAGTATTAATGTCGCTTTTCGATTGCTTGTAAAGTGTTTCAACTACCCAGTTACATTTATGACTCTCACACAAGAACTTCAGGTGATTTTATTCAAGCCCCAAGGAAGTATAAACTTACAAGGCGGCGTTGCTTTGAGCGAACAGATGGTTAGAGTAGTCCCTCAGCCAGATCAACTATGGGTTATAGACCTAGCGGACGTAGATTTCATGGATAGTTCCGGGTTAGTTCCCCTGGTACAAGGACTGAAAGCTGCACGTCAGAGTGGTTGTCGCTTGGTTCTCTGTAATGTACAAGCCCCTGTACGGTTAATTTTGGAACTTACCCAGCTAGATTCAGTGTTTGAAATTTTCAACGCTTACGAAGACATTCTTACTGACGTCAAAGATAACAGTCTGGTGCTAGCAGACTAGCTTATAAAGTTACCTAAAGATGGATGGTGGAGTCAAACAATGTTTGTATTTTGTAATGCTTACGAGTAACATTCTCACTATTTTTAGAGATAACAGTCTGGTGCTAGCAGTCTGATTTTCTCTTCGATTTAGAGCAGAATGTTGATAAGCTAAAACCCATTTAAATTGCACAATCATTCATGAGGGCTGTCATGCGTCATTTGTCATTAGTCGAAAGTATTTACAAAGGACGCATGACAAATGATTAATGACGGTCTTAGCCAGTGAATGTGCAACTTCGACGCACATTAGCTTACGAACTAATAGCTTTCCAATTAAGAAGTGTTAATGGCAGACGAATTAATCTGATTTTTGGATATCAATGCCAACTTAAGCACATAAAGTGGCAAGCAAACCAAGTAAGTCAAATCAAATACAATCTTTTGTAAAACTCTCCACCTTTTTAGGGAAAAGCTTTTCAGATTGCCCTGAATATTTGCTCCGCGTCTGACAAAAATACTTGGATTATGCCAATATGCTTCGCCCAATAAATCTATCGAATGTAATTTCAGTATTTTATACCTTCTCTGGAAGCTCTCAAATATCCCTAAAAACAGATGTTTAGAGCGCTTGTAGACTTTAAAGGTACGAACAAGACCGACACTGACAAAAATACTTAATGATGTCGATGTATGCAGTGTATTCTAAGTAGTATACATATTTGTAAGGAATAACTCTTTGGTGATGCTAGCTTTGGCAAGCTATTGACTCCAAAGAGCAATTCTTTTACAAGCATGGTATTTAAACATAACACGGACGGGACTTTAATTCCCGCCTTTTTTTTTATTGGTATACAGCGCTTGCCAATCTTGGAGATAACACCATACATCTAATTGGGGACAATTAGTAATTTTTTACCCTTTCTATCGCACCATCAACAAAACTTTAAGCATTCTGGGGAGTGGAAATATTATTTTGTTCAGACGTTGGACGGGGAAAATTCGGCAAATCAATGCCGCTGTGACTAGCATTGCGGGTTTTGAGTGCTAAACGGTAACTAACACTTTGCAGTTCTGCCTGTAGTTGGCGGTTTTCCCGTTGTAAGATTGCCACCTTTTCTCTGACTGGAGCCATGCGCTCCTCGAATTTACGACGGTAAATTTGAGGCAACTCCTGAACTACTTGCTCCAACATCCGACTACGATCAGTAAGTTCTTGGACTGATTGCCGCAATTGGTAAATTTCGGCATCACGAGATGTCATTTGCTCTTGATAGAACGCCACTTGCTGCTCAACAGCTTGGAGTTGTTCCCGCAAAGCCTGTAATTGAGTCAGATCGCGTTCAGGTTCAGTCCGCTGGGGCATAAAATTAGTATTACCTTTTACCAGCCGGAAGAGCTCTTGAGATAGCTGTTGTACTAATTGATCGCGAAGTTGCAACTCTTGGCGCAGTTGCGATGCTTCTGTAGAGAGAACTTGGATGTTGGATGTATCAGATTGACTCACAGTGGCTTACAGCTCCCATTCAGAATCTTGTCCACTTTTAGGTATAACTACGGTAGTACTGCCTTTGGCAAGTATTTATTAATTTAGCATTCCCAGATGAGTCACGAAAAAGTAAAAAGGCAAAATTTTTTTGTTTACCTGTAATTTAGAGACTTGGATTAAGGATTGGGTATTGGGAAGAATTTAGTTTTTAGTCCCCATTACCCCTTATCCCTAAAGAATTTTGGATGTTCCCTAGTCCCTAGTCAGTCATACTTATTCAGTTACAGCGCCTACTTTAGCGGGTTTTGCCTCTGGAACTTCCTGCTTAACTGTCAAGTACCGAATTACTTCCTCACTCAAACGCATGGCACGTTCTAAAGGTGCAACTACAGTTGCAGGTGCAATGTAGTTGAACTGGATGTAAATACCGTCGCGATGCTTTTTGATTTCATAAGCAAGACGACGCTTACCACGATTTTGAGTTTGGATATCTTCGGCCCCTTGTTCGCGAAGCAAATTTTGGTATTTCGTAACTGCTTGCTCTACCTGTTCTTCTCCTAAGTCAGGACGCAGAATGTACATTGTTTCGTAAATAGTCGTCATAATTTTCAGTCTCCTTATGGACAAAGTGGCTGCTGATGTTAATTTATACATTGGCTTTGATAGACAATACCAGCATTAATCAACATCTGAAGCAACAAGGAACTATAATCTTACCAGTTTTAAATTTGAATCATTGCCCAAAACCGCTGAAGTTTGGATTTCTAACGAGAAATAGGTTGGAAGCCGACCCTTAAATTTCTTTAGCAAGTAAGAATTTAGCTTTTGATCAGTAGCAAATTGATCAGACTAGTAGTCTAGCCAGCAAGTACCTTTACTCAATGGCATCTATAGCGATCAGCTTCAGTCTTAAAGCTCTATCGCTGACTGTAGGCTTAACTGATTTCTCAAAAAGCTAACCGAGGATTTGTAACTGCTCACAGCTTTTAATTGCAGACAAAAGGATATTGATCAAGGTTATGGCGCAGCGCTATGTGCGAGTTCAAAATCAAGAAGGACAGATTTACTACGGGTTATTACAACTATCCCTCAATGTGCAGGTGCTAGATGCTCCGCCCTGGTTGCAAGGGCAACCCACTGATTTAACTTTAACACCGGAAAATTACCAAATTCTGGCTCCCTGTGCTCCTTCAAAAATTGTGGCGATCGGCAAAAATTATGCAGACCATGCGGCAGAGATGGGAACTTCTGTGCCTTCTGAGCCATTAATTTTTCTGAAACCACCTACGTCCATTATTCCGTCTGAGACAGAAATTAAGTGTCCTCCCCATTCGCAACGAGTAGATTACGAAGGAGAATTAGCACTGGTGATTGGCGATCGCACTTTTGACTGTACTCCAGAGGAAGCCCAAACCAAAATTTGGGGTTACACAATTGCCAATGATGTGACAGCGCGGGATTTACAAAAACGGGATGGTCAATGGACACGAGCCAAAGGTTTTGATACATTCTGTCCCTTGGGGCCTTGGATTGTGCGAGAGTTAAATCCAGGAGCCAGGTTGCAGACTTTCTTGAATGATGATCCAAATCCAGTACAATCTGCTTGTATCGATCAGATGGTGTTTCCCCCCGATTTTCTGGTGTCTTATATCAGTCAAGTGATGACGCTGCTACCAGGAGATTTGGTGCTAACAGGTACGCCATTCGGCGTGGGGCCATTACTCATAGGCGATCGCGTCCGCGTGGAAATTGAAGGTATTGGTCGCCTAGAAAATGTCGTGGCTGCCCGTTAATAACTAGCGCACTTGCATATAAACTGCATCAGAGATAGCCGGAATTTCCGCGTAGCGCCCGGTTAGAGATTGGATAACAGAATATACAACCGCTGCCACTACACCGATAAAAATTGTTGTGTAGAGGGTTTGGATAGCAAAACCACTACTGGGAACTAGTCCGACAATATCAGTCATGATGCTAAACAAAAAGATAATAATATCCAAAAGGATTGCTTGCATAGTGTTAAAACGAATAAAGTGATTAATTTTTTCGTTTCTTACTACCAACAGCCATAAAGCAAAGAAAATAATCAGTCCTGCGTAACGGACGCCGTAGTAAATTCTTAGTAATGGCAGAAGCGGCAAAAAAAGCAGTTGCAGAGGAGGGAACTCTGCTAGTAAAAATCTACCGAATACAAAAACCTCTATTAGGGGCAGCAGATAAGGTAGACAAGCAAAAATCCGATCTGAAACCGTTGTAGACCCGCGCCAAGACATTATGCATTCTCCTGTGGTTAAATTTCAACAGTTACTTGAGCCTAGGATAACGCAGTTGCTAAGTCTTGCTGGCAAATGCGATTATTCTATATACGCAATGCGGAAACCCATCATACAGTGATACTGGTCTGGTTGCTGTTCCGTAAGTTTGCGAATAGCTTGACCGCAGCGCAGTTTACCCCCACGCCAACGAGGTTTCCCGCTCCGATCAGCGAGTAAACAAGACTGGCAAACCTGCTCAGGGGCAAGGATTTTATCTTCCATTAAGATGACTAGCATCGAATCCCTCCTGTGAATCCTTATTTTTACCCACATTTAATTTGGGGAAGGACACTCTTGGTAGCAATTCAGAATGGCTTCAGGCTGGTTGGGCGCGTCGTAAACTAGGTGGATTTTGGATGGCGGAGGACACCTAAGAGCAACCTAATGCACTTTTTGTGGCAAAAATGTGGATAGTAAGAAAAATTGCTAAGCGAACCTTAATCTATTGTATGTTGTGTGTGTTGGAGATTAAGTTTCTGAGTAACAAACAATACTTAAATCTTGTAGAAGATATTTAGTAGTATTAATTCCATCCCGATAAATCCCACTTCGGGGTTTCTACACTCCAGTGAGTTTTATGGAAAGAGACGGTAAACTCCATCCCCAAGCGTCTGTAAAGGAATAGTCGCCCCGCCGCTTTGGGCACTTGTACTGAGCTTGTCCTGACTGAGTGTAGTCGTTGGCGTAGCCTCCCGTAGGAAAAGCCGCAGCCTCTCGTAGAGAAGTATAAGACATTGGTAGCTTCTTTCCCATGCCCCATGCCCCAT
>NZ_JADEXR010000167.1 GCF_015206995.1 aff. Roholtiella sp. LEGE 12411
CCCCATGCCCAATGCCCCATGCCCCATGCCCCATGCCCAATGCCCAATGCCCAATGTAACGATTTATCTCCTATGTGGAGGGCAGAATATAAAGTTTATGTAACATTAAGTGAAGAATAAGATTAAGATAAAGGACTTAATTCATGCCCTATACAAATGAAGAAGGCGGTCTTCTGAATAATTTTGCGCGGGAACCGAAGATTTATCAAGCAGAACCTCCGACTCAAGGACAAAAGCGAACCTATATTTTCCTTGGTATCGCTGCTACAGTTTTGGTTGGGAGCTTGATTGTGGTAGCCTTCTTTGTTTCTAACAGTTGAGCATTAACCATTTTAATAAAACTTCATCGTTTTGGTTTTTCAGGTTCCGATTTTAGTAGGGGCCTGCTTTTTTATTTTTTGTTAAAATTGAATTAGAAATTAAGTATAATTATATACTTTTATTCTCCAAAATCTCAAAGGCTCGATTTATCCTCAGCAGAACTTATGAAATTTTTAGTCTGCTTGGATGCACCCAGAAAAGGGATAGATATTGTGTCTTGGCTCTTTAGCCGCCATGAGCGTGAATGATACTGCACACAACGATAATTTTGCTTGGAATCGGCAAGTATACCACCGCCTTAAACTTGCCCTAAGTCTTGGCTTACGGCGACAACTTTTTCTGGCAGTGTGTGATGATTTACACTTAAGAAATCAAGTTGCAGCTCGTTTGCATTCTACATTGGCTTATCCTGTTGGACAAGTGCTATATCAGCCATCAGATACACAGGAAAATAGTACTCCAGCCTATCCGCGAATAGTCACGTTACGGTTGAATTTGAACGATCCTAATCCCATAGTTCAGATAAATCAATGGTTGGCTAATTATCCACCACCAATAGTTGGTGGATCAAAAGACACTCCAGGTAAGTCCCTACCGATACCGGCATTTCAGATTGTAGGGGTGGAGCAGCTAACCAAGCAACCAGTGGCAATACAGCGTTTGTTTTTGCACTACCTCCGCTTAAGCGAACAATATTTCTCTACCCAAGAGTCCAACCGATTTCTAGACTCTAGCCTGCTATTGTGGATACCGCGTCCTTGGTTGTCTGCTATTCAGCAATCAGCACCACAGTTTTGGCGTTGTCGGACTGGCGTATTTGCGTTTGCTGGAGAACCGACACCAACAACTCACAATTCAGGCTATCCAGAACGTTTTTCTAGTTCGAGAAGTTTGGATTTAGGGAATCTTGAGCAACCGATTCCAGATGAATCAGTTACCGCAGCTACCGAGATGAAGTTTGAAGAAAATGAAGGTTTTAAGACACAGACACAAGCGAATCATCGACGCAAAAACCAGGAGGCTTCGTCGCCAATAGTAGATTTATTAAATACTGTGCCCCAGCCACGGGAGTTTACCACTAGATCTGCCAGTGGGAGAAATGACCAATTGCTGTCGTCTTTATCTCATATTAGCAGCGAGTTAACGGAGTTAGTAATGGCAACAATTGATACAGTCATTGCTCATGATACAGAGGATTCCTGGCAACCGCAGCAAATTTTGTTGGAGATTGAAGCATTACACTCACAACAAGCTTCAGGAGAGTTGTTAGCAGAAGCTTATCATCATTTGGGTAGCTTATATCGCCTTTGCATTGAGCAAGGACAGTCAACTCTAGAAAATCTGATGGTAGCAATAATTGCTTACCAGGAGGCAATTAGCTACGACGAAACCTCAAACCAACTACCAGATATCTTAAATGACTTGGGTACACTCTACTGGATGCTATACCGCATACCACCCAATTTGGAAGAGGGACAAACTTATATAGAGCAGGCAATCGAATTTTATCAGTTGGCATTAAAGCTAATCTCACCAGAGACACATCTAGAAACTTATGCTCGTGTGCAAAATAATTTGGGGACAGCTTATGGTGATTTAGCTCGTTTTTCTAACCAATCTGAGAACTGGGAGCAAGCGGTTTCAGCTTACAGTGAAGCACTTCGCTACCGTACAGCTGACATGGACTCATTAAAGTATGCGGCTTGTCAGAATAATTTGGGTACTGCTTACTGGCATTTAGGGCAATATAATCAACCGATTGTGCATTTAAAGAAAGCGATCGCATCTTACAATCAGGCACTCATACACTACAGCCCAGAACAAGAACCACTTAAGTATGGCATGATTCAAAATAACATCGGTACTGCCTGCTGGAATCTAGCACAATACGAACAACCGGCGGAAAATCTCCAGCTAGCTATTAATGTTTATCGTGAAGCTCTCAAGTATCGCACTCCAGCAAATGTTCCTAGTGCCTGCGCCGCCACACAAAATAATCTAGGCACTGCATACTGGCATTTAGCAAATCTATCTCAGACACCTAAAGAAATACGCCAAAAGTATCTGCAACTATGTATCAGTGCTTACGAAGAAGCCATTGCTCTGGCTTATTCACTTAACGATACCTCTTTAAGTTTTGATTTGCTTGCTACTCACAATAACCTGGGACTAGCGCATTATCAGCTAGTAGTAGATAATTCTTTCAATGGTGACAAGGCGACACGTTCTCAACATTTAGAAGCAGCATTAGATAACCATTTGCAAGTCTTAAATGGATTAAGCAAACAACCTGAAGTTTATCAAACAACTTTTGCTTATGTAGTGAAGACTATTCGGGCTTTCCATAGTGAGTTAGGAATACAGGGGCAAAATCTAGCTTTATCTAAGGTTCCTAGTCAGTTGTTAGCAGAAATTTTGTCTCAGTTGTAGTTTTATCTACACTTGAGTTAAATTATTGAGTTTCTTTGTATTTTAGCTAAATAATGCAGACGACTTTGGTAGCGTAGCTGCGAATTATAGTCGTTAGGGTAAAAGTTATTGTTACAAAATTGAGTAATGCCATCTGGCAAAGTCTGCAATATTAGATATAGTTAAAAAATCAATAGTCTTAAACTGCCGATCAATGGCTGGAAAACTGCATATTTTGGCTCCGATATTTAAATATGCCTGCAAAATATTAGGAAGCTCCACATTAAAAGAATCTTGACATTGTTGAGTAACTTCTAAACAATATTGTGAATTTGGGTAAACCAAAATACTTGGATGCATCAAGTTATTTTGCTGAAAATAATCGAAAGCACAAGCAGCCTGCAAAGGGCATTGTGTTAGTAATGATGCACAGCCAAAAAAGTATTGATTTCTACTCTGGATGAGGTAATTTGCTAGCCCTTCCCAGAGTAATAAAAGCGCTTGAATATTGCGGTATTCTTTAGCTATACATGCATACCCAACTTCTACAGATGCCTGAAGTACAGAATCAGGAATTGCATTGAGATTAAATATGTCAGCAGCATCAAATCCTAACCCTTGAGAAGCCATTGCATAGGTTTGCATCCGGTAAGTTCCTATCGTTTTACCAGTTTGTTTGGAAATGAGTATCAAATGATGGCAGACCCCATCAAAATTGTCTTGCTCTATTTGGGTAAGGTTAGAAGTAGAAAATCCTAGACCTAGTTCCTGATTAAAAACTTCAAAACGTAAACGGAAAATGGATTCTAATTCTTCTTCAGTTGAGGCAAGCCGTAGGATATAGTTTTCGGTTTGAAGAACGGGAAAATCTGTGAAGGGGGGAGGAGGACTCAGTGGGTAATTAATGTTGCATCCAGATTCCATCTGTCTTCCTACTTGAATTTGTGAAAATGTCCTATTAGGATTTAGGCGCTACACAAATAGATCACATTATGCATTAATGTGTCGAAGCGTGACTGAGCAAGTTTTCGAGAAAAGTCGCTGTTTCCTACTATGCGTACGTTATCAATGTAAATCAACGAAGAAAGTCACATGGGGTGAGAAAGCCCCCAGATGAATCCGAGGGCTTAGATAATTTTGCGACTTTCTTTGGGAGCATTACAGATAAGCTGCGGCAAATGCACTCTTAAGATACTCAATCAATTTCGATGATTATTGCTGTAGCGAACCCTTGTACCTGCCCAGAGTAACTTCTCCCGCAACGTCTGATAATACGAATTGTTCTCCCGCAAAATAATAAACTTAGCCCGACACTCCGCCATCCGCACATCAACCCGGTGTCCTGGCCAAATTGAAGTTCCTAACACCCCATCCGTCCACAGCTTAGTACTCAAATCATAATCTCCCAAAGGCCAAATACTGACCACGGAACCAGGAGGCAAAACCAGAGGGCGACTAGAAAGACTCATCGCACAAATGGGAGTGATGGTAATTGCTTCCATACCATCATGCATAATTGGGCCATTAGCAGAAACGGTGTAACCTGTGGAACCTGTGGGAGTGGAAATAATTAGCCCGTCTCCCACATATTGATCGACTACCTCACCATCAATTTCCATTTCGAGAATTGAGGTAATCATCCGGTCAGCGGAAGCGGGTTTGACACAAAATTCATTCAAAGCGAGGTAACGCTCACTTACTGGTTCTAAATTAGAACCATGACCCTCATACACCGCCGCTTGCAACATCATCCGCCGCTGGATAGCATAGCGATCCTCCAACAGCCGGTCCCAAACTTGCTCTGTATCCTGAAATTCCTCAACTGATTCAGTTAAAAACCCCAAATGACCTCCCACATTCACTCCCAGAATGGGGATGCCAGCTGGGGCTAAATGTCTGGCACTAGTTAAGACAGTGCCATCACCACCGAGTACCAAAGCTAGATCGATTGGTTGACCAGCCGAAGCCAAAAACACTGGATAGGGATTGTCTTTCGGCCCGCTAGGGCCCATCAACACTTGGCACTCGCGATTTTCTAGTTGTTTAGCACAGATTTCTGCCCAGCGTTTACTCTGGGCATCTCGCGCCTTATAAGCAATGATTACCTGCTTGAGTTGCACGCACTATTACCACTTCAGGAGATTAAACTGCTCCATATCGACGGTATCGCGGTTGCGATAAATGGCAAGCACGATCGCTAAACCCACCGCCGCCTCGGCCGCCGCCACGGTGATCACAAACACGGTGAAAACCTGACCTTTAATTAATGTTGAGTCAAGGAAGTTGGAAAATGCCATTAAATTCAGATTAACAGCATTGAGCAGTAACTCAATTGACATTAGCACCCGTACGGCGTTGCGGCTGGTAATCAAGCCATAGATGCCAATACAGAATAGAGCGGCTGCTAGTAATAAAAAGTACTGGAGTTGCATGAATCTTATGTCAGTTGTTATTTGTCAAGGGTTAAGGGTCAAGGGTCAAGGGTCAAGGGTTAAGAGTTAACGTCAAGAGTTATTCTCCCTTAGCTTCTGTGTCTCTGTGCTCCTTTGTCCCCTCAATCGCCTATTCGCGACGAGAACCACCACGAGAGGCATCAGTATCGCTTCCAGTACTGGTGCTTGTCGATATTAGTTCTCTGGGGCGTTCTGGCAAAGTCAAAACGGTTTGCCGCAGTTGGGATGGCGTAACTTGGTCTGGCAAATACTCGCGACGCGCTAAAATTATTGCTCCTACCATCGCTACCAGCAGCAAAATGGAAGCCAGTTCAAAAGGTAGTAAAAAGTCAGTGAAGAAATGTTCACCAATCAAAACTATAGAACTTTCACCAGTTACAGAAGTAGTTGAGTAAGCCCAAGGGGTCGCCAGTACCATCGTACTCAAAAGGGCAAACAACCCTAGACTGACTACAGCCGTTAGGACTTTCCGCACCCAAGAGTTGGGAAACGGTACAAAATCCTGCCGCTTGTTCACCAACATAATGGCAAACAAAATCAGCACATTAACCGCCCCAACATAAATTAGTATTTGTGCGGTTGCAACAAAGTCAGCATTCAGCAATAGGTAGAGTCCCGCTATGCTGATGAACACACCTCCTAGCATGAATGCAGAATAGACGATGTTGGCAAACAGTACCACGCCAATGGCTGCTCCAATCATCATCGTAGCCAGCACGCCAAAAGATACAATCTGTACTCCTTCCGCTAGATTCACTGTTTTTTGTCCTCAATAGTCATTGGTCATGAGTCATGAGTCATTAGTCATTAGTCATTAGAAATTGGACTTTGGACAAATGACAAATGACATTTATTTTTCAGTTTGTTCTACAAGGTCTTCTGGACGCGCACCCGCACGAGGCGCATCCGCAGGCAAACCGTGAGGTTCGAGGACGCCTTTGGGAAGGTAAACTAGTTCGCGCAGTGGCGTTACCATTGGGTCATCTGTTACCTTGTAGGGCAGACGACCTAGCGCTACGCTGTCATAGTTCAATTCATGGCGATCGTAAGTGGAAAGCTCGTATTCTTCGGTCATCGAAAGACAGTTAGTGGGGCAATACTCTACACAGTTACCGCAAAAAATACAAACTCCAAAGTCAATGCTGTAATGGTTGAGCTTTTTCTTTTTACTGGCTTTGTCAAATTCCCAATCCACTACAGGCAGATTAATCGGACAAACTCGAACACAGACTTCGCAGGCAATGCACTTATCAAACTCAAAGTGAATCCTACCGCGAAACCGTTCGCCAGGAATGAGTTTTTCGTAAGGGTACTGTACGGTAATTGGACGCCGACGCATGTGATCGAAGGTGACAGACAACCCCTGACCAATATAACGCGCGGCTTGCACAGTTTCTTTGGCGTAATCACCAACTTGCTTCAGGAACTTTAGCATTTTTCGTGTTTCTCTCTGTTTTGTCCTTTGTCCAGATGTGTTGCCAAGTCAAGAGTCCAAAGTCCAAAGTAGAAATATTTGACTCTTGACTCTTGACTCTTGACTATCCGCCGAAGGCGAAGGGAAAGGCTAGTTTCAGGGCTGCGGTTAATAGGAGATTAGCTAAACCGACAGGCAACAAAAACTTCCATCCTAAATCTAACAATTGGTCAATCCGCACCCGTGGCACTGTCCAGCGCAACAGGATAGCGACAAATACTAGTAAATAGGCTTTGAGTACGGTCATGGTGATACCCAAAGAAGCAGTTACTATCTGTAACACGGGATTCGCTTCACTGATTCCTAACCAATTAGCTATGAGGTTGAGAGGAATGGGAAAGTCCCAACCACCCAGGTATAAAATTGCTACTAATAGGGAAGAAAGTATCAAGTTAACGTAGGAACCCAGGTAGAACAGACCGAATTTCATACCTGCGTATTCAGTCTGATAGCCTGCTACCAGTTCTTCTTCTGCTTCGGGTAAGTCAAAAGGCAACCGTTCACATTCAGCTAGGACTGATATCCAGAAAATCACGAACCCGACTGGTTGACGCCAAATGTTCCAGCCCAGGATACCGTAGCCAGATTGCTGATTGACAATATCAACAGTATTGAGGCTGTTAGACATCATAGCGATCGCCAGTACCGCCAGCGCCAAAGGAATTTCATAACTAATCGACTGTGCTGCTGCCCGCAAGCCTCCCAAAAGGGAGTATTTGTTATTAGATGCATAGCCAGCCATCAACAACCCGATAGGTTGAATGCTAGACAAGGCAATCCACAAAAACACGCCCATGCCCACATTGCTAATTACGATATTCTGTCCAAAAGGTATGATTAGAAACGACAAAAACACCGGAATCACAACAATAATTGGGCCGAGGGTAAATAGCCAGGGGTCAGACTTGGCTGGCACTATATCTTCTTTAAATACCAGCTTCAGACCATCCGCTACAGGTACCAACAACCCAAAAGGCCCTTGGTATTCTGGGCCTATCCGTTGCTGTGCAGCAGCGGAAATTTTTCGCTCTAGCCAAGTGGCGACCAAAACCCCTACTGTTGCTCCAATTAGCATCAGTATCATTGGCAGTGGCATCCAAATCGCTTTGGCTGTTCCTGCTGGTATTCCTAAATCCTTGACGGATTCAATAAAAGTTCCTTGGAGGTCAATTCCTGAGTTCATGTTTCCGCTCTTTAAGTCATCAAGTCATGGTGAGTTACAACTATTAGTTGAATTAATACCTGCAAATTCACTCATTTATAATTTTTGCTAAGACGACACTTGATTGAAGATTTGTTACTAATTCCCATGCCTAGTATATCCTTGGATGGTTTTAGCACCCTGAAGCCAGATGAGAACTTCTACTTATGGTTGGCATTGAGATTAGCAAACAAAGCCCGTTGGGTTGAGGGGGAGTGGAGGAGTGGAGGAGGGAGAATAACTACTGCCCATGCCCCATGCCCCATGCCCAATGCCCAATGCCCAATGCCCCATGCCCAATGCCCCATGCCCCTCATCTTCTTAGTACGTCAACACAAAACCTCCGCTACCATTTGAGCAACGGTTATATGAATAACAATCAAACTGCTAGTTAACGTTGCTCAATTGGGGTATAAGGAATTTCGTGCCGACCGTTGTAAATCTGGGTAGGACGGAAAATCCGGTTTTCTGCTAGTTGTTCTTTCCAGTGGGCTAGCCAACCTGCAACACGGGCGATCGCAAATATTGGTGTAAACAAGTCTGTGGGAATACCCATTTTTCTATACACCAAACCGGAGTAAAAGTCAACGTTGGGATAAATCCCTTTGGAGGCGAGTTTTTCTTCTACTACTCGTTCCATCTCTTGGGCAATGTCATAGAACTTGTCATGCCCAAACTTCTCAAACAATTGTTCTGCTAATTTTTGCAAAATCGTAGCGCGTGGGTCTTTTACTTTGTAGACACGATGCCCAAAGCCCATAATCTTAGCTTTGCGTTCCAGGCAATCTTCTATGTACGGACGTACATTGTCCACAGAGCCAATGTTTTCCAACATCTGAATTACTTCTTCATTGGCTCCACCATGCAGGGGGCCTCCCAAGGTTCCTACTGCACTAGCAACCACGGCATAGGGGTCAGTCAGGGTGGAAGCTGTCACCCTGGCGCTGAAGGTGGAAGCGTTCATCGTGTGTTCGACATGAAGTATCAAACAGATGTCAAAAATTCGTGCCGCCAAGGGATCAGGTTCTTGCTCATTGAGCATGTATAAAAAGTTGGCGGAGTAGTCTAAGTCATCACGGGGACGCACAGGGTCATTGCCTTTTCGCATCAACTGGAAGGCCGCCACCATTGTAGGAATGGTAGCTATCAAGCGAACCACCGAATCTCGAATGTAGGCAGGATTATGTAAATCCCGGAGCGAATAAAATAAGCCTAAAGCAGCAGCAGAGGCTTGTAGAGCATCCATTGGATGACCGCTTTCTGGAAAGCATTTCATCATGTCCCGAATGCGGTATTTTATCCGCCGGTGGTAGCGAACTTCATGCTCAAATACTTCTAGTTCTTCCTTACTTGGCAGTTCGCCCCAGATTAAGAGATAAGCAGTTTCCAGAAATGTACTTTTTTCTGCTAGTTCCTCAATCCGAATGCCACGATATTCTAGTATTCCCTTTTGCCCATCAACATAGCTAATACTCGATTGAGCGGCGGGAATGCCTTCTAGACCAGGCTTGTATTCGCACACCATCATGGCAACACCATTTGCTTTTTGAAATATCTGATCACGCTAACTTACCAGAAATTGTTGTTGCCATAACAGTTGACGTTCTAACAACAATTCTGACAGAAAAGTTGAAAAACTGTTACAGCAAGTACTTGGGTGGTGTCAACCAAAACATTTGACTACGACCCAGGGGAGAGCCTGATTCTGGTAGTTTTATCCCAATCATACCTGCTTTTTTCAAGACTAAACCTGCTTTGACCTCAGAGAACTCTCCGGCGCGGCTTTCGCCGTTCACAATTTCAGTTCCCCAAAGGAGAATTTCTGCCCAATTACTCAGACAAGGTTCATGTCCCACTAAGGCAAGTTGGGTATTTTGTGAATAATTTTTGGGTTCTAGCCAGCCAACTAGCCAACTGAAAATTTGACCATCAGGAGCAAGGTGGCTAGATTCCTCCATTTGGGAACTTAGTCCAGTTTCTATGAGAATTTCAGCCGTTTGGCGGGCACGTACTAGGGGACTGGTGACAATCAAATCAAACTGCAAACCTAGCTTTTTAAGCCGTTGAGCAACTTTCTCTGTTTTTTGTCGTCCTTCTTGAGTGAGGCTTCGTTCTTCATCCGTAATTTCTAATCCTCCTTCTTGAGCGATCCCATGACGAATTAAGTAAAGTTCCACAATTTTGTCCTTTGTCGTTTGTCCTGTGTCATGTGTCTTCCGTTGATGACAAATACTTCTCTACGAGAGGCTGCGCCAACGACTTACCTCGGCTTTGCCCTTCCCTACGGGAGGCTACGCCAACGACTACGCTCAGGACAAGCTTGGCATGAGTCGCTCAGTACAAGTGACTAATGACTAATGACTTTATTCTGACTGAATCGGGTTGTCTCTGGGATTGACTAACCTCAGCAGCTTTTGCTTAATTTGAGCGTCAAACACCTCCCATTTCATTTTCGCATAAGCGGAATTTTCGTTACTACCAGACAAGAAGCCCATCGGGATTTCAAAACCGCCTGCGCTTGTCCGTCCACCGCCAAAAAAGCGCCCAGTGCTATCTTGCCCAAAGGCCTCTTTGATGAATTCATCGGGATCAAGGGTGAGTTTGCTGGTTCTCAAGGAGCCGATGACTATTTCCAATTCTTCATCTTCATCATGAACAATGCCGTAAACTACGGCGGTGTGGACGTTTTCTTCAGTGACGAGAAAATCAGCTGCTTGGGGGATGGCGTCTCTATCGTCGTAGCGTAAGTAACCAACACCAGCAATAGAAAAGTTATTTTGAACGATGCGGTTCTTGAGCGATCGCTCGATAACATCCATTACCCGCTTGGAACGATTTGCCTGTAAAATTGCATTTAGCAGCTGGGCATCATAAAATCGACTCAGATATGCAGCTGCCATGAAATCTTCTTCTTGTGCTTGCATTAGCCGATTTGTATCTGATCGCAAGCCGTGCATCAAGGCAGTAGCACACTTGACATGTTGATTTATGCTACTATCTAAAGCCATTAATCCCGACTGTAAGTATTGAGTAAAAATTGTCGCTGTGGCTCGTACATAAGGACGAACATCCTCAAACTCTGAGTTGAGTTCCCCCTGTAAACTGTGATGGTCGATAAGCGCTACCAGGGGAATTCCAGCCTGTTGCACCGCTGACAATAACTGAGAAGTAGTTCCCTGGTTATCAATTAATACGAAACCTTGATAAGATGACAAATCTTTGCTTTTCAAGGTTTGTAATGTCCAACGCTGAACAGGTAAATTAGTGAGTCTTACCAAGGCAATATTCTCTTGGTGGCTCAAAGCGCCAGCATAAATGATTTCACATTTAATATCGTATTGCTGAGCAATTAACTGATAAGTCCAAGCAGAGGATAGCGCATCAGGGTCAGGGAAATCTTGTAGAATTACTAGTTGGCGATCGTGTCGGTGCGCCATAAGAGTTTTTTGCAGTTCTTCTGACTTTTGATTTGTCAGGGAATTGCCGCGTTGCGCTGGATATATGCCTGCTTCACCTGTCGATAGCGGTAAAGACGGGCGGGTAAGTGGAAGTTCCACTACCTCTTTTTCTATTTCAGGCTCTTCTGAGTTTGGCTCTGTGGTTAATGACAAACTATCAAACTGAGTAACGGGAGAATTCAAGTACATAGGGAACGTTGTTTGAAGGGTAAGGCTCCGTTGATTCATTAAGAAATACTAAAAGTAGCGATTTACTGATTTAGGCATACATTATTATTTTCGCAAAAATATAAAATCATCACACTCTATATCTAAGTATATTTTTGGTCAGTAGTAGAGATGTAGTGCTCTTTAATCAACTAAATCTCTCTAAAACACATGTAAGGGCTATAAAAAATGACTTTGTGTATCTCCTACTGTATATAGAACACAAACCATTTTTTCTTCTCTAGTTTGAATAAACAGGATTTTTATTCAAGTTGATTTTTGACCTTCAAGATTGATCTAACTTAGGGTATACTGACCATTTCATAATTTATATTTAACCCTTTATTTGACTGCCTCCTAATGTCAATATTCTCATCCTTACGATTAATGAGCAATCAACAATTATTTTTAACTAAATACGCTTTTTTTGTATCTGCTTTTAGATAATTTCAAGCGCATCCCAGTTATTTTTCACTTTTATGAGGTAAAATAAGGGGCTATTATGTTGCTTGCCTAGATTCGTGCAAATTATTTAATCAGCGTCTGTCAGGAAATCTTCCTCTCAAACTGTACGCAAGACTCATCTAGCACACAAGCGATCAAAGCCAAGTGTATCTGGTAAGAATTTAGCTGCCTTCTGGAAGGATAAACAGCTGTGCCGACAAAAAGGCAGCAAAAATTAACACCACAAACAGATAACTATTCTTCTGCCCTTCTGGGTTTAGATCGCTTTATGTCAAAGACCAATAACATACTTTTGCCACTCTTGGTGCAGTCCACTCTTCAAATGTTTACTAACCTCAAAATAGAGGCTGCTGTAAGGTTGACGCGGGGGATGACGCAAAGGCATGTGGGCTTCGTGGGGGGTGCGGTTGCCTTTTTTAACATTGCAACGGACACAAGCTGTAACAATGTTCTCCCAAGTATCACCCCCGCCGCGCGATCGCGGTATCACATGGTCTAGGGTCAACTCATCCCCTGTATAACCGCAATATTGACAAGTGTGAGCGTCGCGGTGCAATATATTTCGGCGAGTGAGAGGAATTTCCTTATAGGGAACGCGCACATAGTGACGCAACCGGATCACAGTTGGCAGCGGGAAATCCGAGTACAGTAATTTAGCGTTATGTTCTACGCGTTCTGCCTTGCCCTTGATTAACAGAACCGTAGCACGACGCCAGCTCGTTATATTGAGCGGTTCGTAAGAAGCGTTTAAGACTAAAACCTTCCCCATTGATCTGCGCTCAGGGTATTAGTTTTACATATATTAACACAAATATACTCTGCTGGAGAGAGAAGAAGAAATTATACTTCCGGGATAATTCAGAAGTGAACTACCCCAACTTACCGAGTACGGTTGAAGTTGGGGCTTCTGTAATCATAGGGGAGTGCCACTACTATAGACTTTCGCCCAAGAGTAGGACTTACCTCCCCTCCTACAGCAGAGACGGCTGAA
>NZ_JADEXR010000168.1 GCF_015206995.1 aff. Roholtiella sp. LEGE 12411
GGGCATGGGGCATGGGGAAGCTCTGCTCCCACTCCCCCACTTCCCTAGCTATTTTTCTAGGGTAAATTCTGCCCATTTTTCTGATGTGATTTGTAAGGAGAAAACGGCAAGATATGAACATCTAGAAACGGTTGCAAAAAAATCTTATGTCTTCATTACTGGCTCTGTCTAACAGTTTAGCTGACACCGTAGAGCAAGCTGGGACTGCTGTGGTTGCTGTAAATGCGGGTAGACGTGTTTCCCCAAGTGGTATTCACTGGCGCAATGGGATCATTGTTACTTCTGATGAGTCGCTTCAGCGCTATGACGAAATCACCATTACCCTATCAGATGGGCGCACTGTACCTGTCACACCTATTGGTCATGACTCTAGCACTGATGTAGCTGTCTTCAAACTCCAAGATGTAGAAATTCCCGTGGCCAAAATTGGCGATGCAAAAACGCTCAAAGTTGGTCATTTGATACTGGGACTAGCAAGAAGTAGCGAAGGTGACTTGCGAGCGGCGATGGGTGCGGTGAGTGTAGTTAGTGGTGCTTGGCGGAGCATGAACGGTGGTAATATTGACCAATTTATTCGCCCAGATATCACCCTTTACTCTGGCTTTGCAGGCGGGCCCCTTGTAGATGCTGCTGGTTATGTAGTAGGCATGAATACATCAGGAAGGCGCGGTACTGCTCTGACGATTCCCGTTGCTACAGTCGATCGCATCGTTAACCAATTGGTAGCAAAAGGACGTATTTCCAAGGGTTACTTGGGTGTAAGTATGCAACCTGTACGCTTACCAAAAAATCTCAAAACTGCCCTCAATTTAACTTCTGCTAGCGGAGTGATTGTCGTCAACGTTGAACCTTCTGGGCCTGCTGACAATGCAGGCGTCTTGCTTGGGGATGTGTTAATAACATTTGATGGTGCTACATTAAATGATACTGGTGATGTACTAGCACTTCTCAATAGTGGCGATCGCATTGGTCAAACCGTCAAAGTCCAAGTTGTACGAGGTGGAACATTAGTTGAGCTAGCGATCGCAGTTAGTGAACGTCCTATCAAAGAAGATTGACATTTTTACACGTTCACTTAAGCTCAGAACTCAAAATTTCAAGTTCAAAACTCAGAACTTCAACCTCAAAACTCAAAACTTCAACCTCAAAACTCAAAACTTCAACCTCAAAACTCAGAACTTCAACCTCAAAACTCAAAACTTCCAGCTCAAAACTCAAAACTTCCAGCTCAAAACTCAAAACTTCAAGCTCAAAACACCTCCGCCTAAAACCTTAACAAATCGGGTTTTAAAACTAGACTATTCTTTGCGCCTCCGCGTCTATGCGTGAGACAAAAAATATCCATGCCAGCAAAAAAAACCGTATAACATGGCAAACATAACATTTAACAACATAGCTGCTGAATTAACAGCAGTAGCTGCTAAGCTACGCAATAGCACTGTCAAAATAAAAAGTGGTTCTCTAGGAGTCGGTTCCGGTGTAATTTGGCAACCTGACGGACTAATTATCACAAATGCCCATGTAGCAACCAGCAACAGTGCCACTGTGGAATTGTCAGATGGACAAGTATTTGATGCAGTGCGTACACAATTTAACCCACAGCAAGATTTGGCAGCCCTAAAAATTGCTGCTACTAACTTAACTGCTGCAACGATTGGCAATTCTGAAGCGCTGCGAGTAGGTGAATTAGTCTTAGCAGTAGGAAATCCCTTTGCAGACAGTGGTGCTGTTACTACCGGAATTATATCTGCCAATAATTCGCGGGCGGTTATGGCAGATCTGCGGCTGTATCCTGGTAATTCTGGAGGGCCGCTTGCTGACTGTCTCGGTCGAGTCGTAGGTATTAACACTATGATTGCCAATGGTTTGGCTGTAGCAGTTCCCAGCAGCACTGTAGACCGTTTTTTAAGCGGTGATAATCGCCCACAACTGGGGGTAACACTACAATCTGTGCTTTTAGACAGACGCACCTTGGGTTTATTAGTGTTGTCAATTTTACCTGGTGGTGCAGCAGAAACCGCCGGAGTACAAATCGGTGATGTGTTAATTGGAGTTGCGGGGCGTTTGTTTACTAACCCCAACGATTTAGCTAAATATCTCCATCAAAGCAACAATAACCAATCACTTCCTCTACAAGTGCTGCGCGGTGGACAGCAATTTGTTTTGTATATTGCGGTGCAGAGTGGGAATGCCGTGGAGGCGACATGATCCGAGTCATGGTAGTTGCGACTTCCCCTGTGGTGCGAGCAGGGTTATCAGCTGTGGTGACTAATAATTCTACCACGCTGACGGTTGTGGGAAGTGCATCCGATTTGGATGTACTTGCAAGGGAAGTTGGGCAATTACAACCTGATGTAGTGCTACTAGATTTGAGCGGGAATCTTCAACAATCGGTGTGGGAAAAATTGCTGTTCATTCAAGAGGAGCAATACCCATTAGGAATTATTGTAATTGTTGAGGAACTTGACAGCATCGACTTAGAGATGGCTTTACGTTCTGGTGTCCGGGGTATGTTACCCAGCATCAGTACAGAGTCGGAAATTGTCGCTGCTGTTGAGGCGATCGCTTTTGGTTTAGTGGTGCTACACCCAGATTTTTTGGAGTTGCTTTCTGTGCGAGAAAAAGTAGTGACACCTGTGCAAAGCTTGACACCACGAGAAATAGAGGTTTTAGGTATGCTCGGTTCTGGGTTGGGTAATAAGGCGATCGCTAAAGGTTTGCACATCTCTGAGCATACAGTTAAATTTCATCTTTCATCGATTTTTCAAAAGCTCGGTGTCTCCACCCGCACTGAGGCTGTTGCTGTAGGTGTGCGACTAGGTTTAATTATGCTGTGATTCTCCTGACTACCCTTTTTTCCTCAACATCTCGCAGAACGCGGTAGCATAAATTTCTCCCCCTCCGCTGCAAATGTACCGCGAACCATCAGCACAGTTTCATCAAATTCATGAGGAAATGATTGCACATCTTTGACATCGAGATGTTCAGGACTAAAGTAGATCACTACCTCTGCAATGGGTTGAGGTATCCTAGCCAGAATCTCGTTTAAAGAGCATATCTGCGTTGCCACTAGATCAAAAAGATGAAGTCTACTATCTTCTATTTCCATGCAAGCGATTAAATCTAAATCTTCCACATAATATAAGGGACGGCTTCCTTCATTGACGCAAAACACGGGTTTTTCCTTGACTACTCCAACAATATTAGATACAGGTGTGCGTGTTTCCAAAAGTCTGTGCAGCAATGTGAAATCTTTGATATCTGCAAAGTTCAGCACTCTCAAGCCATCAGTGCCACCTGTAGAGTCACACTTGACTTTGAAAATGTATTCTTTGATAACACGAAAGCCAAAAGGTAGGTAAAACTCTGGTTGCGGTGTCGTCAATACTATTGTTTCATAACGTTGGTCGCAATATTCCAGTACTTCCTCCATCACTTGACGGTAATAGCCTCTGCGGCGAAATTCCGCACGGGTAGCTACCGCATGGACTCCTCCCACAGTTAGCCTTTGTCCCATAATTTGCATAGGAATTTCTAACACTCCTACATGGGTAATGGCTATATCATCATGAAACCGAATAAACGGTGTCGAGGCTGTTTCCCAGGATGCACCTAGTTTTCTTCCACATTCTGCCATACTGCTGAGTCCGGGAAATGTGTCTTCTAACAAGTCAAAAAGCTTATCGCTTAAGGCAGAGTCAGCAGAAAATGATTGTTTGAAGTGATACTGGTTCATATCTTACTCTCAATTGATCATGTAGCACTACAAATACTACAAAATAAATTCCAGTAAATTCCAGAACAGTTACATTGAGCAAGCGACGTTCTTGAGTATGGTCATTGGGCCTTGGTCTTTGAGAATTTTCATTTCTTGTTCGTTTCGCACCAGCAGCGCACCCGCAAAGCCTAATGAGTTCACACATATAGACTGGAAATGCTCTTGCGATCGCGGGATGATTAACATCCATTCTCTCGTTGCTAAAAGATTGTAAGCACCAGATTTGCCATCAACACCGTTTAAACCCACAGCACGTAATAAAGTGTGATAGCATTCCAGAGTTGCCTCAGCCGCTGCTAATGGGGACGCCCAATGGGGGTCTATAGTTGCAAAAGCGTGTACAAAAGGAAATCCAGGTATAGTTGCGATCGAGTCCTGAAACTTTGCCGATGCTAGCAGCAGTTCAATGGGTATCTGCGCTCCTGATGGTGTCAATGGTAAAGGTACAACTTGTAAGTGCTTGTGTCGCTGACTAGCACCTGCAATCTTGCCACTGTTGTAGAATGCTAAACCATCGAAATCAGCCAAACATGCCAACATAGCTACAAAATCTTCTACCGTAAGTAAACTTTCTTGTTCCTCAAAGACACGGGTAATGATTAGTAAGTGATATTCAACAACATTGAATTTATTCAAAATACATACATGAGTATCGGAAATATCCGCAACAAACAAATCCTCTTCGTAGGGTAGAAATGGATTAAAATCTTTGCCAGAGGAAACAGTTTGTTTTTTCTGTTTCTGTTTAGCTGCATCCTTGCGGTCAAGATTGGATAAAATTCGTACCAAAAAACGCACTTCATCCTGTTCAACAAATTCAAACTCTGTTGGTATTGACAGCAGTGCTCCGCATTGTAAAGCATGTTTAGTTCGCTCTTTGACACTTGTCCATAAAGTGCCAGATTTCAGCAATATTTTCCCTTGTGCCATTTATTTTTCTGCCAACATATTTTTGGTTAGTCCGCGCAGGCGGACTTTGTTTGTGTAGTAGCGAATTCTATTCGCCTAAAACTTTTAAAACATCCTCTTATTCTAGTATTAAAGAATTAACTACCTATTTTTATCTAACATCCCAAAAAGCAGGTGCTATGCCGAAACGCCTTCTAGTCGTTGAATCTCCTGGTAAAGTCAAAAAGCTCAGTCAAATTCTAGGTTCAGAGTGGATTGTGCGTGCCAGTTGTGGGCACATCCGAGAACTCAGTGATCAGGGTGAGTATTCATTAGGCTTCACTATGGATGGTAGGAGTATACGATGCAATTATGTCCCTCGTGATCAACGAGCAAAGGAAACGATTCAGCAGCTAAAGGCAGTTACCAAGCAGGTTGATGAGGTTGTATTAGCAACCGATCCAGACCGAGAGGGTGAAACCATCGCTTGGCATCTTCAAGAGGTGCTGGGTTTAAAAGAACCAAAACGAGTTATTTATACTGAGATTACAGCATCTGCTGTTCGAGGAGCGATCGCCAATCCGAGAAAGCTTGACCTTAACTTGGTAGGTGCAGGATTGTGCCGAGATTGCTTGGACAAGTTAGTTGGATACAAAGGAAGCCCCCTAGTCTGGGCGCTGAACAACGGGGCTAAGAGTGTCGGAAGAGTTCAGAGTGCGACATTACACCTGATTTGTCAGCGAGAAACAGAGATTCTGAATTTTGTGCCTCAAGACTACTGGAGTGTCTGGGTAGATTACGCTCTTGGGTTCCGTGCTTTTTACAAAGGAACGGTGAATACTCGCTCAGATGCACCGGAGCAAGAAGTAGAAGCTCATGATGATGCAGCTGGAAATAGCAAACAAACACCAGAATCTAAACGGGTTCTCTCAGAAGCCGAAGCAACACGCCTAGTTGCAGAAGCACGGCGCTATCCTCATCAAGTTATTCAAGTTGAAGGAAAAGTTGTTCCTCGCCAACCACCTCCACCATTTACCACCTCTACCCTCCAACAAGCAGCCGGTTCCAAGCTGAGATTTGCTCCAGACCAAACTATGCTTTTAGCCCAAAAGCTCTATGAGGCAGGGTTAATTACATATATGCGGACAGACTCAGTGATGTTAAGTCCAGAGTTTTGTGCCAGTGTGAAACAGTGGTTGGAACAGCATGATCCGCAAAATGTACCGCAGCAAGTTGCCAAACATCGCAGTGTCAAAACAGCGCAGGAAGCACACGAGGCGATTCGTCCCACAGATATATTTCGTCCCTCAGCCGAATTGCGAGAGGAACTTTCGGCTTTGGAATTTAACTTGTATGTGATGATTTGGAAACGGGCGGTTGCTTCTCAGTGTCGCGCTGCTCAACTGCGTAAGACTCAGGTAATTACTCAATCTGGTTCTTTGCTGTGGCTTGCTCGTGGGCAAGTGGTAGAGTTTCTCGGTTATGCTCGGTATTGGAACAATCTCAGCAAAGACACGATTCTACCTTCCTTGCAGCAAGGGCAGGCGCTCACTCTGGAGAATGCCGGACATGAGCAAAAACAGACACAGCCACCACCCCGTTACAGTGAACCCAAACTGGTGCAGCTAATGGAGCGTAAAGGAATTGGTCGTCCCAGTACCTATGCACCAACTGTCTCAACTCTCAAAAATCGCGGTTATGTGCAGTTAACAAAAGAACATTTACAACCAACAACTTTGGGGCTAGAAGTTGATGCTTTTTTGGTCGAGGCGTTGCCGGATTTGCTGGAGGCAGAATTTACTGCCAAGATGGAAGATGCTCTAGATGCGATCGCCCAAGGAAAACACTCTTGGCAGCACTACCTTACAGATTGGAATCAAGATTACTTTGCGCCAGCTTTAGCAAAAGCCAAGACTGTGATCGTCAGTTCCTCATCTCCAAAAAAAGCTTCAGCAGTAGAAGAGCGTAAATATGAAACTTCTAAGACCCGTTGTCAACAGTGCAACAACTTTCTAGCCAAAATTCCCAGCACTAAGGTCAAAAAGAAATACTTCCTCAAATGTATTAGCGGCTGTGAAGATACTGTCTTATTTTGGAGCGATCTCAACAAAACTTGGGAACCACCTCGATCTAAGGCAGCTAAGGGTGAAAATCCTCAAATGTCGAAAGCCTTAATCACCAAATATCCCTGTCCAGTATGTAAGAAACCTCTAGAGGAGTATAGCTATACCAAAGAAGGACAGAGCAAAACAATGCTCCGGTGTTCTGACCCTCAGTCTCGGAATGACCGAAAGCATAAAGATGCAGCTTATTTCACTACGGCCAAAGGCTGGTGGAGTCCCAAGTTTGGCAACTTAAAGTAAATACAAGCAATTATCCCCAGCAAACTAGCTATAGGGCTAGTATTTGATTTGGGAAAAAAATTCAGTACATCTTTATTACTTCTTCTCCATGCCCCATTCCCCATTCCCCATTCCCCATTCTCCATTCGGTGTCTCTACGAGTCAGTTCACGAATCAAATCGGATTACTATATGACGGTTTAATCATTCATGAAGGTTGTCATTCGTCATTGATCAAAAGTATTTACAAATCACAAATGACCAATAACCAATGACGTTCTCAGCCAGTGAATATGCAACTTAGACGCACATTAGCTTACTACGCAGTCCGGTGAAATCTTTTTTCACACTGCCATCATTTCCGATTCTGTGTAAGATAGACTACCAAAAAAGTCATAGCGATCGAGTGCTTCCAAAATTCCCCATGCATACTGTCCTTGAGCAAAGTAAATTTGTGGATAGCCACGCAACTTTTCAATTTCTTTGCTGTAGTTGCTAACAACTACAGCTAGGGTATTCCCAGCCAGCATCGATTCATCATTACCTGATGCACCTGCTACTAAAAAGCGTTTGATTGGTAATCCCCACTTCAAAGCACAATAACGAATGGCGTCTCCTTTAGAAGCTCGGATCGGTAACAGATCAAGATACAGATCATGGCTGTATATTCCTTTAACGTGGAGTCGATGCCGTCGCAGATGACGCATAATTTCCTTAAAGCTGATTGATTTGGCTTCATCGACAAAGTAGCTGAGTTTAAACTTACCTTGAACTTCCGGGGGTTGCATTACTACTCCAGGCAGTTCCTCCATTGCTTTACGAACAGCGTCAGCCTGCCAATGGTAACTAATGTGTCTTTGCCAGTTCGTATCTGTGACTATCTGAGGCCCATAGTAGATTTCGCTACCTGCCGATACAATTAGCAGGTCTGGCATTGGAAACCGCCATTCTTCCAACATCTGCAAAGAACTTTCCAGGTTTCGCCCGGTAGCAATTCCCACACCGATATTGTTACCTTTATTACGCAGTTGCTCGATTAATTTTTGTAGGGCTTCTTCGTCGCCTAATAGAGTGTTATCAATTTCGCAAACAAGAAAACGATCGGCAGTTGGTAAGCGGTTTGTGCTAGGTATGTTCCAATCAGGTAAGTCGGTTGCTGGAGCTTTTGGCAGAGGACTGAGCAGAGATTGGACTCGTCGTTGCGGCAATTGCAGCACCCGTTCGAGATATTTCTCTACATGGCTATCCCAAGAGAAATTTTCTTGTACACTATTCAAGCCATTGGTAGACCAACGTTGCCATTGTTCAGTATTGGTTAGCGACGTTCGCAGAGCATCTTGGATTTGTTTAATATCGAGAGGGTCGATTAGCATCCCATTGTTGCAAGCCGCCAGGATATCTCGCGGCCCACCATCCGATGTGGCAATAATTGGCACACCACAGGCTGTAGCTTCAATTAAGGTTAGACCAAATGGCTCAGTTAATGCCGGATTGATAAAAACTCCTCGTGTTTTCGCAATCAATCGATATAGCTCAGGTACTTCATCGGCACTGTGATGCTTGGGATAAGCAACGTATCCGTAAAGGTCGTAGCGGTCTATAAGCTGGAAGATTTCGGTGAGTACCTGGCGCGGGCCTGATTCCATCGTAGTGATGTCATCTCGGTTTCCTAACACAAGAACTAGGTTTGCTAAGTGACGCAACTGTGGATCTTCACCATAGGCTTTGACAAGAGTGCTAACATTTTTACGCATCGCCGCACGGGAAAGGGCCATAATAATTGGCTTTTGAGGGTCTATGAGAAATCTTTTTAATTGCTCATATATTGGTGGTTCCTGCCAATTTTTAGGCACTGGGTAGAAGTGTTCAAGCGCCACCCCAGGAGGAATTACAACCATTCGTTGCGGCTGATAGTGATCGTAAATGCCGTACTGCTGCGTCACTTCTTGATGAGTACTGGCAATGATTAACGCTGCACTCGCCAAGGTCGTTTCCTCGGCTTCAATTCGGATGCTTATATGAAAATTATTTTCAATGGTTTCTGGTTTAGTTCCCTGTTCTAAGAGTCTTTGTTGTTTGACACGTCCCAGGGAATGACCCGTATGCACTAGTGGTATACCTAACCAACCAGCAACTCGACACCCCACATATCCAGCATCGGCGTAATGGGTATGAATCACATGGGGTAATTTTCCAATTTGGCGTAGGTGCTTTAGTAACTCATCTGCAAAGTTATCTAAATGCGGCCAAAGAACTTCCTTGCGGAGATAGCGACGCGGCCCACAGTTAAGGCGAATAATTCGAGTTTTGTCGGAAATAATTTCTAAAGGTTGAGCGTAGTCGGGACTAACTTTTGGATCACTAACTAAACGGGTTACTAAGTCTACACGCTCGACTTGTGGATTTGCGGCTAGGGCTTGAGCGAGTTCTAGTACATATCTCGTTTGTCCGCCAGTGTCAGCATCTCGTCCTAATTCTAAATTGTTACCGCGAATTAAGCCGTGAACACTGACTAGTAGAATATACAACCCTGGGCTATTTGACATTGTGCATTCCTCAATGTTGTTGCATGACAGCCTAGGTACAGCTTTTCATACACATGGGTATTGTATTGATCGCTTGAGTGTAAAAAAAATATGCGGGTATTTGCAGATTATAAAATAGATTTTCCTTCATTAAGTAATATCAAATTTGTTACGGTTGTTACAAAATCAGCTAGCAACTTCATAATAGTTTCAATACATCCGTTAATATTTATTACCCAGCGTTAGCTCAAAGTTTAAAAAAGAGTTGAAGTAAGACTGAAGCATTGACAGAATAGACAAAATTTAGGTAAAAGAATAACCTAATGATTTATGAAATCTGAAACTAGTTTTCTCCCGAATTTCATGGATTTTATTCGCGTTTAGTTTTCATGAGTAAAAGTTTTTGAGGAAGTTCGCTAATATTTAGCTAAAACAAAAAGAAGCCTCTCACTCACCGCGATCGCGGAGCAGAGGCACCAGAAATGATAGTGTGTGGAATATGTCACAACACACTCTAGCTTCCTTGATTGCAATCTTTTTATGTCAGAAATCATAACTGACGTTTGCATCTTAACATTAGCATTCATCAGAGCCAGGCAACTTTTTGTGGCTATGAAGCACAAAGGAACTTAAAACAGCATAAGAGTTTCAGGACAAATCCTAATAGCAATTATGTTTCAAACAAATCCCTGACAGGAATTTAGTTTATTTATAGCGCTTTTCAAATGAATAGACTATAAATCGTAGGATAGATAATGTACAGGAAAGTCTCTATGATCACCATTTAAAATATTGGTGGGCATTGCCACCATACAAAAAAATGCTGTCAAATGAATGATCTTATTCCTGCTCGCAAATTAATTAATATTCAAGCCTAACTTGCCAAAGAGCGCAACTGTGCCGCCGCCGAGCCTACTCTGATAGCATGGGTTCGCACCTGTCTGACTCTAATCAGCTTTGGCTTTGGGATTAATGCCATCCTGAGTGCTGTTCATAGGCTATTACGCAAATAAACTTGCATATTATGAGCGTTTAGGCTGTCAAAAGTCACGCATTCCAGAGTCCAGAATTACTTTTGACTTTTGAACGCCAGTTCACTCAACGGGGGGAACCCCCGCACATGACTGGCTCCTCTTGACAATCTTCATGAGTAACTATGCAAGTTTATTTGCGTAACAGCTTATTTGCCTTTGTGGGTATTAAGGCAGCCAGAGGTGAAGTTTATCGAACTTACGTAATTTTAAGCGATCGCCACTGCTGGTTGCTGCCAGCGTCCTACTGCTTTACCAATCACCGCCAATTCTTGCATGAGGTTGTCGAAGCGGTCTGGTGTTAGAGATTGGGGGCCATCGGATAAGGCTTTAGCGGGATTGGGGTGAACCTCAATCATTAAAGAATCAGTACCAGCTGCGATCGCAGCCATTGCCATTGAAGGTACAAACTCAGACCAACCTGTGCCGTGGCTGGGGTCAATCATGATTGGTAAGTGAGTGAGTTTTCGCAAAACTGGTACTACTGAGATATCCAGCGTATTCCTAGTATACTGGCGATCAAAGGTACGAATTCCTCGTTCACACAAAATCACATTTGGATTTCCCGCTGCCATAATATACTCGGCCGCCATTAACCAATCTTCAATAGTAGCCGCCATTCCTCGTTTCAAGAGAACTGGTTTGGACTGCGCTCCCACTTTTTTCAGCATGGAGAAATTCTGCATATTTCTTGCTCCCACCTGAATTACATCAGCAATTTCTGCGATTTTATCCAGATCGGCGGCGTCCATTACTTCTGTAATAATACCTAGTCCACTGACTTCGCGCGCGATCGCAAGCAATTCCAAGGCACTCTCGCCGTGTCCTTGAAAAGCATAAGGTGAAGTCCGGGGTTTATATGCCCCTCCGCGCAAAAACTTGGCTCCAGCTGTCTTGACGCGCCGTGCTGTCTCTACAATCATTTCTTCATTTTCTACCGAGCAGGGGCCTGCAACGATTACCAAAGGCTGGTGTTCACCAAACACAACTACTTCATTGGGGGTATCAACCACAACTTTAGAAGCTTCCCCGTGACGGAACTGGCGACTAACCCGTTTGTAAGGCTGCTCTACCCGCAACACTTGCTCAATCCAGGGGCTAACTTCCTGAATTTGTAGCGGGTCTAAGCTGGCGGTTTCACCTACTAGACCAATCACCACTTTGTGTTGACCAACAATTTTTTCTGGTGTCAATCCCCAGGTAGTTAGTTCCTCGCTAATGCGGTCTATTTCCGTCTCTGGAGAACCACTTTTCATTACGACAATCATGTGAAAGTCCCTAATTAGTAAAGTAGATTTTTTAGCAAATAGGCTTAACTTTATTGTTGCCTATCTGTTTAATTACAAATAATTAGAACAAAATACAGCGCTCAGCGGCTTTACTACTTAATAACTAAATATTGAGTACAAAAAGAATTATAAAATTTTAATTAGCAATGTTGAAGTTATAAAATTTCAACTTCAACATTCACTTTAAAACCTACCCAATACCGCAGTCATCTGATGCCTGAGCGCTGGAATTATACTTTCTTTTGCCGAGTTTCGCGCCAAACCGCCACCATTCGTCCCCAATTGGTGCTGAATTCACCCAAACCCAGCAGACTTCCAACTCTTTCTTCATCCCACGAAGCAGAGAGAACACCGTAAGTTATTCCTAACACCCCCAAACCAAATAATCCCATGTTCACCAATAACACGGCGATGGGAGGTAGTGTGATGTCGGAGTAGATGGCAAGCAGATAGCTGACAACTAGGGTAGTGATACCTAAAGCTGTTGGTATGCCACAAAATCCAGCCACTCGTCGGATCATCCGCTGACTGACTATTTGGGGAATTGTCATCTCTTCTTTGGTATAAGGCGGCTGCTTGCTAGCCTGTCCCTCAGAGGTCTTTAGCTGTGCTGATGGCTTACTTTGAGATTTTGCGGGCTTTGGGCGCTTTTTGTTTGGTTCAAAGGGCAAGCGACTGCGTTCAGATTCTTCAGCAGACATAAGCGGTCGTTCCTATCCACGAATACCGAGGCGAGCGATCAAAGCTTGATACTTTTCCCGGCTATCCTGTTGGATATAGGCTAAAAGACGCTTGCGCTGACCAATTAGCTTTAAAAGTCCTCTTCGGGAAGAATGGTCTTTCTTGTTTGCCTGGAGATGTTCGCTGAGGCGGTTGATGCGCTCAGTTAACATGGCAACTTGGACTTCGGCGGAGCCTGTATCGGTTTCGTGAACTTGGTAGTTAGAGATTATTTCCTGTTTTCGCAGTTGCGTCAGAGCCATGATCGATTTAATTTCTAGTTTTTCTAAATGTATGCAGCAGTCTCCCATAATATCACAGCCCTCAAGCTGGATGCGGAATGACCTTTTCAGATTACGCTGTATTATTTTTGCTGAAAGCGGGGGATGGGGGATGGGGCATGGG
>NZ_JADEXR010000022.1 GCF_015206995.1 aff. Roholtiella sp. LEGE 12411
CCCATGCCCCATGCCCCATTCCCCATCCCCCATTCCTGGGTAATATATCTGTTAACTTCGTTGAAAACCCTTTGCTGGCTTTTGTTGTCCTTTACTCTTAGGCTTAGATTTGTTCACTTCTCCTAAAGCTTCTTGAAATAAGTTGTGTAGATGTATAGGTACACTGGCAATTTCTGGTAATTCCGGCTCAATAGGTTTGTGGAATTCTTGCAAAAGTGCGTCTAAGTCAGTTTCAAGGCTAAATTCTGGACGTTGTAGAAATGTCTGCAACACATTTTCTAAGTGAGTTGGATACTGTTGCGCTAATCGATGCCAGATAAAAGTATTAATACTTTTATCTTCGAGGTAGTAGCGAATTAGTTTTTCAGATCCTTCAACGCTTTGCCAGTTCTCTGCTGATAAAATTGCTTGTATCTTATTGTATGTTGGTAAAAACATTTGTCCCCAACGAGGATGAGAAAGAGCCGTTACCTGTTCTGCTTTCTTAAGTTCGGCAGGTAAATCAACCTTTGGCATCACCATTTTACTATTACCGTTTTTGCTGTTAAACATTTGAGAAACTGCCTTTGAGTCAGCACCAAATTCTTCTGCCGCTGCTTTGATTTCCTCATCTCCAATGCCAGCTGCTTCTGCCACTTCAGCCAGGGATTTGGATGTATCAATTCCTGCATCTGCTAATTGTTTCTCAGTGATTAATTCTTGGAATTCAGCTATTTTTTTATTAAGCTGGTATCCAGGCAGTGTGATTTCATCAGTACCAAAAAAGTCAATAAACTGTTGATGGTATTGTACTACCGACTGCCAAGCTTCTTCTAGCAAGTCTGGAGCATCGCTGTAAAGATTACTTTTATAGTTATCTTTGAAATTACCAATTGCTACAGCAAGTTTTGGTTTACCCAATTTACCCATCAGTGTGTAGGGGCCAGAAAACATCCAGTAACTATCGGTAACGGGAGAAATACGGGTTAAAATGATTTCTCCTACTTTTAAGCGAGATATTTCCTGTAGTGTTTTGGCATTGTTTGGCTTGACAATATAGTGTTTATCTGTTAAGCAGTTCGTTAGTTCAAAGCCATCAGGTAGAATGTTAGCTATGGCAAATAAGCCAATAAAACTACGATGCCAGTTGTTGATCAGGTTGCGATCGCTCTCTAATAAATCGGGATTGCTTTGGATAAACAACTCTAGTGGTGACAAGTCAGCGACCTTCCCTTCGGTGAGAAAGCTGTCAATAATTAAGTCCTGCTGTGTACTATCACCACTTCCACGGCGTAAATGTGCCGCTGCATACGTTTCTAGTGCTTGTGCTAGTTCCCCTTCTGCATCCAGGACAAAATCAATTAAGGCTTGTTTTAATTCGTGCGATCGCTCTAGTATGACATCCACAAGTTAATTTCTCTGTTCAACAGTTGTGATTATAGCTTTCGAGAGAATCACAGCATCTAGCAATAGCTATATTTGTACTGAAAAATTACTCATTTTTCCTTATAGTGTTTGGCCAAAGACTATTCAGTGCTCGTGCTAGAATGCGATCGCCACCAGGCGGCGACGACTCGTGATGCCTTGCCTACATTCTATGTTTAGACTGATCTAAATAAAATCAAAAATAACCACAGATGCACACAGATGAACTGATGCGTGTCTAGATCAAATATTTTTGTGCTTAGGCTGTCCAAGGTCAAGAGTCAAAAGTCCAAGCTAGCCTTTGACCGTTTTTGAATTCAAAATTCCAAATTCACAATGCAAAATTAAGAAGATTAATTTTGCATTAAGGAATTCCGAGTACAGGCTCCCACTGAATCTTATTCAGTGGTCTTCAATTAGTGGTGGGTTCAATCCTGAACTAATTGAAATTTTGAATTACTAATTTTGAATTTTGAATTGATTTGACTGTGGACTTTTGACTCTTGACAACCTAAGTACGAAATATACAAGCTTATTTGCGTAACAGCTTAAACATCTGTGTTTATTGCGAAGTTCTGAGCCTGAAAGCCAGCGTTCAGTGCTTCTGTGTGTGTTTATCTGTGGTTCGATTTAACAAATCTCGACTTATGCAAGAAGTCTATTGAAAATAGAGAACGCAAATGTTACTTAATTTTCTGTTTAATAAAAGTTACCACTTGAGTTAGCTGTTTTTTCAAACCATCAATTTCCGCTTGCATTGTGACAATTCTCTCATTTAGCGCATTTATTTCTGCGGAGGAAGCAGATCCGCTATTAGAGGCTACTAATGTACTGTTTTCAGTACTAAGGGTTGCTACTGCTACACCTGTACTACTAGAGGTTGCTACAGTGCCATTTTTAGGAGCAACAGCGGCTCCTACCAAAACTGGTTCGGGGCGAGGCTGTTTAGCCTTTGTCATAGCTAACTTAATCGCGCCAATTAGTTGCTTCTGATCAAAAGGCTTTCCTAGAAATTCAAAATATTCAAAGGGTTCTGTGATTTTCTCCGTCACCTCTTCCTTACGACCAGACATGATTACCAAAGGAATCTTTCGTAACTCCGGCTGGGCTTGAATTTGCTGGAAAACTTCCCAGCCACTCATTTTTGGCAACAGAAAATCCAACATGATTAGGCTGAGTTTTTCCTGAAGGATGAAGTTTAGTCCTTCCATCCCATCTTTTGCTTCCAGTACCTCGAAATTGCCTGGAGGCAACATTTCTCGTACTTTTACCCTGACAACTGTAGTGTCATCGATAACTAGAATCTTGTTACTTGCCACGGCTGATTGCTCTAAACAGAAACTTTAAATGTAAATAGCGGCTTTGCCGATTGACCTTGAGAATGCTCCCACTATATCCAAAATTTTTCTTGATTGGGGGACAGTATATTTCGGTATAAATGACATAGCTGGAGGTATTTTGTAAAACTTTTGCTTATGTTCTTTTCAATTTGTGTCATGGTGATATTTAAGGCCTTAACTTTGCTCAAGGGCACAAGAAACTCGCCTTACTTTATCTCTGCATCTTGTTTGGATGTCTATGACTTCGTCACAACCAGCCCAACTCAAGTCTGAAATTACAGCAATGCCTAGCTGGTTACGTCGCCCTATTGCCAGAGCCAGCGAACTCTCCACGGTACAGCGCATTATTAAGCAGCGTCAAATTCATACGATTTGTGAAGAAGGACGCTGCCCCAATAGGGGGGAGTGCTACGCCCAAAAAACTGCGACCTTTTTACTAATGGGGCCTACCTGCACACGCTCTTGTGCCTTTTGTCAAGTTGATAAAGGTCATGCACCAATGCCTGTTGACCTAGAGGAACCACAAAAAGTGGCAGAGGCGGTGCAGCTTTTGGGATTGCATTATGTGGTGCTGACTTCTGTAGCCCGTGATGACTTGCCCGATCAAGGAGCAAATCACTTTGTGAAAACGATCGCCACTATCCGCCAGCTGAACCCAGAAACTCAAATTGAAGTACTGACCCCAGATTTTTGGGGTGGTATAGCAGCTAAGGAGGAAGATCAACGCCAGCGGATAGCTATGATTGTCCAAGCTTTACCAGCTTGCTTCAATCACAATATCGAGACGGTGCGACGGCTAACCGGGCCAGTGCGCCGAGGAGCAAAGTACGATCGCTCGCTGCGAGTGCTAGCTATGGTCAAAGAAATCGAGCCGACTATTCCCACCAAATCAGGTTTGATGCTGGGACATGGAGAAACGCTAGATGAAGTGATCGAAACAATGGCTGATTTAAGATCTGTGGGGTGCGATCGCCTGACTATGGGTCAGTATATGCGTCCTTCCTTAGAACATTTGCCAGTCCAAAAATATTGGACTCCAGAGGAATTCGAGCAGCTTGGCAGCTTAGCATGGAAAATGGGATTCAACCACGTCCGTTCTGGCCCTCTAGTTCGTAGTTCCTACCACGCAGGCGAAGAGGGGGAGATAGGAGGAGTAGAGGAGGGGAAGATGAGGCAAAACAGGGGGGGACAAGAATAATTATGTTGCTACGTCCTCCACTCTCCCACTCTCCCACTCCTCACTCCCCAGCCCCCAATCCCCAATGCCCAAATCACACAAATATTTTTAAACATTTTGGGTAATGGGTACACCTGTTTGGTATTTCTTAAAAAGTCCTGACATTAGGAGAACCGCATTATGACTGCTAAAAGTAAAGATTTACCAGTTGCCGACAGTGGAGCTAAACCTCCCTACGCCTTTCGCACAGGCTGGGCACTGCTACTGTTAGCTATCAACTTTCTGGTAGCTGCGTACTATTTCCACATTATTCAATAGTTAGAAGTGGAATGGTGCTGCTCAAATCGTGCCTTTGAATAAACCTTTGGGACGAATGAGCAGCACCAAAATCATAATCAACAGTGCGACACCTTGTTTATACTGAGAACCCAGCCAAGGGGTGCTGATTTCCTGAACAATACCGATGATAAAAGCTGCGGCGATCGCACCGTAGGGATTGCCAATTCCGCCGAGAATTACTGAGGCAAATAATGGTAAAATTAAAAACCATCCCATATTGGGGCGCACAGCTGTAATTAACCCATACATACTGCCGCCCAAAGATGTGAGAGTGCCAGCAATTAGCCAAGTCCACATAATTACTCTGTCAACATTAATACCGGAAACTCTGGCTAAGTCCAAATCATCAGCAACTGCTCGCATCGCCTTACCAATTTTGGTGTTTTGCAAAAGGTAGTGCAGCGCCAAAATTGCTAGCACTGCTAAACCCAATACCAATAATTGATTTTGTGGTACTTTTAAGCCCAAGATATCTAGAGCAGTAGTTACAGGTACATCGTAATTTTGGTTTTTACCGCCCCAAATTAAAATAATTCCATTGCGAATAAATAAGGCCAGTCCTATGGAGATAATAATCAGCGTAGTGGAGGTAGCACGGATAGAGCGCATTCTTGACCAGAGTAACTTTTCTGATAAAAGCATCGCTGCTACTGTTCCGATCGCCGCCAGTATCATCGACAGCCAGATATTGACTCCAAGAGTATTTACCAGCCAGGTAAGATAAGCTCCCAAAGTCAGAAAGTCACCATGAGCAAAGTTAGATAACCGTAAAATTCCATAGGTAAGTGTCAATCCAACTGCTGCTAGAGCAATAATGCTTCCCACAGCAATCCCGTTGACGATTAGTTGAGCGAATTGTGTATCCATAGTTTTAAGTTGCTTATTAAAAAATTTTAAATGAGTAATTTAATACAATAATTTTGGGACTGGCTGCTACATAAGTTATGGTTTATAAATATAAAAGAGTTGTCCGCTAATTTACATAGAATCCTGTTCGCATTTTTATGCGAAGCTAACTTGTTCACCGGTCTAGTTGACCATGCAGCAGTATTCAAGCTTACCAGAACAGAACTCACAGATAGATCCAACGCCAACACTTTTGAAAACAATTCAGCAACTTCGTGCCGAGTTGTGGCTGGAGAGCAGCTTGAACCAGTTGCAAAGTCGCCTTAATGATTGCCTACTTTCTGCTTGTATAACTGTTCCACAGGCAAAAGCCGCAGAAACGGAAATTTTTCAAACTCTGGTGAATGAGCTCTACAGTGCTATGGATACCAGTAGGGTAGCGTTCACGCAGTGTATCGTAGGCATCGCTCTATTTCAACCGCAAGAAACAGTTGGCACAGTTTGTTACATTTCTTGTTCTCCATCCTCAACTTCACAATCTTCACTCCTAGAAGTGACGCCCAAAAAACGCAAAAAGCTGCGGTTAAAGTTACAAGAAGTCATAGAACTCAAAGATTTGCAGCAGCTTGAGAAGCAACAACCACCAAAGGCATGGCGGTTAGTGGATAATTTTGGCGACGTTATAGGCTGGCTAATGATCGCTACAGCACCCCTAGCATCTAATTGCGACTTACTTATAGCATCACAAGCTCAACTCATCTCACAATTGATGGCAAGGTCTGCCAAGCAGTGTACTACGGCTTTGGCACAGCTTAGGCAAATAATATCTTGCCAGCAACGATACCAACAATTAGGTAGCTCTAATCAAGAACTGGAGCGCACTAATCAACTCAAAAACCAGTTTTTGGCAAATACCAGTCACGAAATTCGCACACCGCTTAGTTCCATTATCGGGTTTACCCACTTGCTCTTAGCTCAAGGCTACGATCCCACCAGAGAACGCCACCAAGAGTATTTAACTATCATTCAGTCAAGTGGTAAGCACCTGCTAGCGCTAATTAATGATATTTTGGATCTCTCTAAAATTGAAGCAAACCAGCTGGAAGTGCAGTGGGAAACCGTGGATGTGCCAGTGTTGTGTAGCAATGTTTTGGCGATGGTGAAAGAGAAAGCCGCTAATAAGGGTTTGAAACTGCGCCTAGAACTAGATCCTGATGTTACAACCCTAGTAGCTGATCCCTTGCGACTCAAGCAAATGCTGTTGAACTTACTTTTCAACGCTTTAAAGTTTACCAATACCGGAAGTGTTGGCTTACAGGTAGCCCCCAAAGGTGTATTTGTGTATTTTACAGTTTGGGATACAGGCATTGGCATCTCTCAAGAAGACCAAGCTCACTTGTTTCAACCCTATTTCCAAATTGCTAACGCTGTAGCTGATGGCATCGAAGGTACTGGATTGGGTTTAACAGTAACTCGGAAACTTGCAGAAATTCATAGTGGTTGCGTGGAAGTAGAATCTGAAATTGATCGCGGCTCCCGTTTTACTCTTGTACTTCCCCTCAACCAAGAGGCGGGAGAAAATGAGAGAGGGGGAGTCAGTAATTCTTCTTTGTCCGCTAATTTACTTGTCCCTCCGTCCTATCTCGCTTCTAGTTCCTCTACAGATATTTTGCTGGTAGAAGATGATTTACCTAACGCCAACTTGATGCAAATTTATTTAAGTAAGTTGGGATATAAGGTGACTTGGGTAAAGACTGCTATCGAGATGTGGGAAGCGTTAACACAGTTAGATCCAGCAGTGATTTTAATGGATGTCTACCTGCCAGATGGAAACGGTCTTAAATTGGTGCAACAACTACGAGAAAATCCTCACTACCGGACGATTCCAGTAATTGCCCAAACAGCAATGGCGATGAAAGGCGATCGCGAAATCTGTCTAGCTGCTGGAGTCAATGACTATACTTCTAAGCCTATTGATTTACCACTTTTAGCAAATTTAATAGCTAAATATAGTAAACTACCGACTGCAACTGATGAGAGATGAGGGAGTGGGGGAGTGGGGGAGTGGGAGACAAGGGGAATAGCTACTGACTCTTGACCCTTGACCCTTGACTCCTATCTCCTGACTGCTGACTACAATAGTATTTATTGGGTGCTATTGGGTTTTAGCAGGATGGGAAATGATGCTGACAGAAAAGTTGGAGCAACTAAAAGCTTTATTTTTAGAAATGGAGCAGGCATTGATTGCCTACTCTGGGGGTGTTGATAGCACTTTGGTTGCCAAGATTGCTTATGATGTGTTGGGCGATCGCGCTTTGGCTGTAACAGCTGTCTCTCCTTCGCTGTTACCCGAAGAGTTGGAAGATGCCAAAATTCAAGCAGCAACGATTGGGATTCCTCATAAAGTCGTCCAGACTCACGAGATGGAAAATCCTAATTACACCTCTAACCCAGTCAACCGCTGTTATTTTTGCAAAAGTGAATTGCACGACACTCTCAAACCTTTAGCTTGGGAATTGGGTTATCCATATATAGTGGATGGGGTGAACACTGATGATTTGCATGATTATCGCCCAGGAATTCAGGCGGCTAAGGAAAGAGGTGCGCGATCGCCTTTAGCAGAAGTTGGTGTTACTAAAGTAGAAGTTCGCCAACTTTCGCAACAACTCGGTTTACCTTGGTGGGATAAACCTGCTCAACCCTGTCTGAGTTCTCGCTTTCCCTACGGTGAAGAGATTACTGTAGCCAAGTTACAACGAGTTGGTAGGGCAGAAATTTTCTTGCGGAAACTAGGTTGGCAGAATTTACGTGTGCGATCACAAAGCGATACAGCACGTATTGAATTACCACCAGAACAAATCAAAGATTTTGTGTTGACTACAGATTTACAAACCTTAGTTTCCACATTTCAGGATTTTGGATTTATGTACGTAACCTTGGATTTAGAAGGTTATCGTAGCGGAAAGTTGAATCAGGTTTTAAATAGAGAAGCTTTAGGCGTTAAACTATAGGATTTTTATTGTCTGTGCCTCTACAAATACTAGAATGCTAACGAAGTTGCTTGCGATCGCCAGCAACTTCGGCAAAGCGATCGCTCAATTCTCGCGCTGAGTGAGCCTGAATTCTACCTGCTGTAGTACTGATTGCCATACATCATACCCATCTAGAGACAGGTGCAATCCATCTGTGGTTAACTCTGGGCGCAAATTACCTTGCAAATCCGTAAACCAACTATAAACATTTAGATAACTAGCTCCTTGTTGTTTAGCGATTAGAGCAAGTTGTTCGTTTATGTGACGAATTCGGCTATTAGAAATTGACGAAAGGCGAGTAGGCAAAATTGATTGGATAATTATCTGAGCTTTTGGGTGATTATGCCGTAATATACGGATAATCCGCCGATGATTACGCAAAATTACTTCATTACTAGCACCTTTGCGTAAGTCATTAATTCCAGCCATGATGTAAATTACATTGGGTCGTGTTGCCGAAAATGCCCCCAATCTCTTTAAAATGCCACTAGAGGTATCTCCTGATATGCCCTGATTTAGCCACAATTTACCACTAGGCAGTTTTTCATTGGGAAACCATAGGCTTAAAGAATCGCCTAATAAAATGCTCAGATTATTCGCACCTTGACCTTGGGCGATCGCTTTGGCTTCCAAAGCTAATAATCTTTTCCAGTCTTCATAAGTAAGTTGGTGGTTTTTAGCTGACTGCCATAATGACTGCAAGCTATCATCATCTGCATGTTTATAGATCTGACCTGTTTTTAGAGCCGCTAATCTTTGGTAGTAAAGTTGATTTCCAGATAAAAATGTGCCGTTAGCCGTTGAGAAATTAGGGTTAAGTGATGGCTCCGTCTGATTACTTAATTCTGGAGAGGAGATATCAACACTAGGGATGATTTTCTCACCGACTGTTGGCTGTACCTGATCTAGGGGTTGTAAAGCCTGGTTACTAAATTCTGGAGAAGATAGGTTAACACTAGGGATGATTTTCTCATTTACTGTTGGCTGTGAACCCTGTTTTAAATCCCACAGGAATCTAGAATTGTTTGGCAATATCATTGATAAATGTGGAAGAGCCGACGCTGGTATTGCCAATCCTGTTAACAAGCCTGCTGCCAACAGATAAGGGTCCCTCATCCTTCTATCTCTCCTGTATTCACTGTTTTTTCCTATGACAACATTTACTGGCTGGATTCAGGAAAATTTTACTTCGGTTAAATTATTATTCTTATTTACACTGTGTAGTTCTGTAAAGTGGTTAATGGGATTATATTGGACAATTTACAATTTCTTCAAAGCAAATTTTTTTTGGTATTAAATTACAGCCTTGAACATTACTCTTACTGCTTGTTGTGTCACAAATTTTGCTAGTGGTACAGAATTGGCGATTTGTGGGTGATTTTTGATTATCTATTGGTAGATGTTTTTGCTTTTGATGTTGCTAATATGATAAATATTTACCTAATTTTAGAAAGCTTAAAATTAGGTAGCTATGTGATCGCCTTGAGATTGGTAGACCGGGGGCGATCGCCTTTTAATATTCTTATATAAAATTAAACGATGCAATTGCATCAACGGTCAAGTATGGGATTAGTCAGATTAAAAATTCGCGAACTAGCGCAAGAGAAAAAATGGACATTGAAGGAGGTTTCTGATCGTTCTGGAGTAATTTATAGCACAGTTAGAAGTTATGCTCGGCGTTCTGGAATGACAACAGTTGATTTTACTGCTATCCATAAGTTAGCTCGTACCTTTGATGTGATGATTGAAGACTTAGTAGAAATCTTAGAGGAATAACCTAAAAGCTACTGTTGAGGTTGCTGATATAATACGATGCCATGTTATCAATACGCAAGTATTATCTGTTTAAACAGATTTAAATTAAGTTTGAAATATATAGAAGAAGTTTATTGGAAGTGCTAATATTTAGGCTAAGTCATTAGTGTTTCCCTATTATTCTGTGGCTAGAGCTAGTACAGCAATTGGTGTTAGTCCAATTATTAAGGAGATTGTGCAAAAACAGGCACATTCAACACGTTTAACCTTAAAAGAGGTTATTCTCATGGGTATGTTAGCAATTGACAAAATGGATGATCAAAGTCGTCAAGAGCTAGCGGATCAAGTTCATCAAATGCAGGTAAATCGAGAAATTTAAGTAATTTGTTAGTCATTTGTCATTTGTTCTTTTTCCTTACTAATGACTAATGACTAAATCGATAGCGACTTCCCATAACATAATCCTCATTACTTTCAAAAGATATCCATTGGCGTTGTAAAGTTTCAGCAACAAATCCGGTTGTGTTGGAACCTGCAAAGGGGTCTAAAACTATATCACCTTCATCAGTTAAAAATTTGATGAAGAACTCGGCGAACCCTTGAGGAAAACGTGCTGGATGGGGCTTAACTCCTGCTGCTTTACATTGCCGTAAATAAGTACTATTTGATTCAGTGTTGGCAATTTCTAACAAATTTGGTGGAATTGCACCCTGGTTATCTTTTTGAAACTTATCAGAAATATCATGTCCGCTAGGACGTATTTTGGCCTTATAACCATTTTTGAGTAATTGCTTCATACTTTGGCTATATGGCTTTAAAATTTTTCTGTTGTCTGCTTTAGGACTCGGTGTTTTAGCCAACCACCAAACTACATTTACTGAATCTTTCACCCGAATTCGCCTGATTGTCACCCACTCAGCAGGGGTTGGCAGTCGAGCCGGATTGTAGTGGTAGAATTCTTGAGCGAGAAAAAAACCTACTTCCTTGCACAATCTAACTAAAAGTTCGTATTGGTAGATACTCCGCACAGGATTACCAGGAAGATAAGCACCGCCTAAATCCAAAACAAATGAGCCATTATCTGCCAAAACTCGTTTAAATTCATAGGCAAAAGGCAGAAACCACTCAATGTATTTTTCAGCGCTTTCGTTACCGTATTCTTTTTTTCGAGTTAAAGCAAAAGGAGGTGAAGTCAGGATTAAATTAATACTATTATCATCAATGAATTTGATGAGTTTAAGGCTATCACCCAAATACACTGCTCCATTATTTTGGGTGTAATAGGCATTAAAAATTATTTCTTTGGGTGGAGTTATTTGTTCTTCTTTCAAAAGTTATAACTGGTTGTAAGTTCTTTCAGATGTATACTCATAGCTTGTTTTGAAGATAAAAGTTCTAGTTTGTTGAAAAGTTATAATGATTTGAAAGCGATCGCAATTGTCATCACCTCCGATAGATGCACTTTTGATGTACTGCGATGCTCTCCAGTTAACGATACATCAGTATCCAAGTTCTGATAGTCGCAAGCTAACCCTCAGATTTCTGTTTGCAGCGTTGTTTCACCACTGCTTGTATACGCATTACCGTCAACTATGGGGGAATTTCCGTACTTGATACTCAGCTGACTCCACAATTGGATAGGATTTTCCTACTGCTTGAAGGAATTGATCTTCAATTGCCTGCAAATCAGCTTGGGGTATGGCTTTCCACTGTTCCTGCGTTGCCCAACGAATTATTATGATAATTTCTTGGGAGCCGTTGGGGGTGATCCAAACCTCTTTACCGAGAAATCCAGGAAATTTAGCCAGCGCTGCTGTCCAAATTTCCGCATCCTTCTGAATAAAATTTTCCCGTAAATCGGGGGCAACCTGAAATTTAAGGAATTCTATAACCACACCCTTTGATCCTTGTGTTTGGTAGTTTGCCAAAATAGAACTGTAGGCTAGAATAACTACGCTTACAGCATAACTTGATTGGGTACATTCAGGAGCAAGGGTCGGCTGGTTTGAAACAAGAAGAGGAAGGGAGTATGGACAGCAACAACTGGTTGCAACAGCTAATGATGGTAGGTCTTGGTACAACGTCTATAGTTGCAGAAAAACTACGGCAAGTCAGCGATGACTTAGTTAAGGACGGCAAGCTTAATCCTGAACAGGCCAAGGCGGTAATTGATGATATTGCACAGCAGTTAAAGTCGGAGCAGGGAAACTGGGATGTCCAAATGCAACGACAAATGCGAAATATGATGCAGGATTTGGGAGTGGCTCGCCAGTCTGAAGTGGACGAATTACGGGGTAGAATTGACCGTTTAGAGCGTCAATTGCGCGATTTAGAAAATAAGCTTTGGCGTTAGAATGTCCTTTGTGATTTAAACTAAATGTGTCCTGTTGGTAATCCTTTTGCCAGACTACCTAAGTAGGGAGAACTGATTTTGAAAGCGATTTTCCTCAGCGTGGTGTTCATGCTGTCATTTGTTGTGCTTTTGGTGTTAGCGCAAGTTGGTGGTAGACAGGGTACTGCTATTGCTACCCAATTGACTCAAACCCTAGCAGCGCCTATGACTATAACTGAAAACAATACCTTAATTACGAGTAATACTATGTCTGATGCCAATGCCGTAACTACCCCTTCTGGATTGAAGTATGTCGAGTTAAAAGAAGGAACTGGGGCGACTCCTAAAACCGGGCAAAAAGTTGTGGTTCACTACACCGGCACTTTAGAAGATGGTACTAAGTTTGATAGCTCACGCGATCGCGGTCAACCCTTCGACTTTAAAATCGGTGTAGGACAAGTAATCAAAGGTTGGGATGAAGGAGTTGGCACAATGAAAGTAGGCGGTCGTCGTCAGTTAATCATTCCCGCAGAGTTAGGTTATGGCTCTCGCGGTGCTGGTGGTGTGATTCCACCAAACGCCACTCTGCTGTTTGATGTGGAATTACTAGAAGTTAAGTAGGGATTGGGGATTGGGGATTGGGAATTGGGGATTGGGAAGATGTTCCAAAATATGTTCTGGGTTAGAGCAAATTCCATAATTTTTCCTTTTTTACCCAATCTTTTATCCCCACTACCCAGTCTTTTTTACTAATTATTTTGTCTAGCTAAATTTTTAAATTTTGAGATTTTGAAACTTAGTAAATTGTGGATTAAATAGAAGTTTTACAGTACCTGTAGGGCCATTGCGGTGTTTAGCTACGATTACTTCTGCAATTCCGCGATCGGGAGTATCTGGGGAGTAATATTCATCGCGATACAACATTATTACTAAATCCGCATCTTGTTCAATACTTCCGCTTTCTCTCAAATCAGACAACATCGGGCGCTTATTGGTGCGTGCTTCTACCCCTCGACTCAACTGAGATAGGGCAATAACTGGTACAGATAACTCACGCGCTAAACCTTTAAGATTCCGCGTAATTTTTGATAATTCTTGGACGCGGTTATCACCTCCTCCTTCCATCAATTGCAAGTAATCTATGACAATCAATCCTAGTTGGGTTCCTTGTTCTGCTTGGAGTCGCCGCGCCTGACTACGCATTTGTGTGACTGTAATATTGGGCGTGTCGTCCATATAAATTGGCATTTCTGAGAGAGTACCAATAGCACGGCTTAAAGGTTCCCACTGTGTTTGACTGAGGCGTCCACTCCGCAGATAACTACTTTCAATTTGCGCTTCACTAGCTAATAGACGTTGTGTTAGTTGCTCTTTGGACATTTCCAGGCTGAAAACAGCAACTGGTAATTTATAAGTAGCGGCAATGTTATGAGCAAGATTCAAGCAGAAGGCCGTTTTCCCCATTGAGGGTCTCCCAGCGACAATAATCAAATCAGAACGCTGAAAGCCGCTGGTCATGGCATCTAAATCGTAAAATCCGCAGGGAATACCAGGTAAGGCAATGCCTTGATTTCGATCTTCAATATCTTGGAAGTTATTAATCAGGGTATCAGAAATGTGAACTAAACCTGATTGCGGACGTTCTTGAGTAACGCCGAAGACTTTCTGTTCTGCTTGATCGAGGACGATTGGTAACTCAGTTTCTGTCTCATAACCGAGATGCACAATTTCATTACCAGCTTTGATTAACTGTCGCCGCAGGTATTTTTCCATCACCAACCCTGCCAAAGAGTCGATGTTTACTGCTGATACTGTGCGGTCTACTAGAGTTGCTAATTTATTTCTCCCACCAATGCGGGCAAGGATATCATGATCAGTCAGCCAACTTGTGACCGCGAGCAAGTCTGTGGGTTTACCTTGAGCGTGGAGCCTCACAGCCGCTTGATAGATATCTTTATGAGCGCTAATGTAAAAAGCTTCTGGAAGGAGGCGATCGCTAACTCGACTGATCGCTTCTGGATCTAGTAAAATTCCCCCCAAAATCGCTTCTTCCGCTTCAATATTCTGGGGTGGTAGGCGATTGCTACCATCACCTTGAAAACTCAGTTCTTCAGCCATATACGATTTCAGTTTTGAGATTTTGCAAAAAACACTCAGAACTTTCCAAGACAGATTTGCGATCGGGGTTTCGCTATTACTTTCATAATCCAATACCTACTGGAGAAAGCTGTAGAGGCTAGTTTTCTTTACAACAATTTCCCCAAGCTTTAAAACAAGAGATTGAAAACCACAGATAAACACACAGGACTTACGCAAGTGTCATATTTTTAACGCCAGAGGTTGTCTAGAGTCAAAGGTCAAAAGTCCAAAAAACCTTGATTTTTGAACGCCACTTGCTTTAAGTCAAAAGAGCCGCAAGGGCGCAGTGGCTCCCCTTGACCCTTGACCCTTGACTCTTATACCAGAAGCCTTGTGTGCCAGTTGCGTAAGTCCTAACACAGACTCTTTTCGCTGTCTTGAAAAGTTTTGCGCCGGGAAACCCGGACGCGCAAACTTTTCGCTGTCTTGAAAAGTTTCCTAGGTTGGGAAACCCGCCTACAGAACTTTTCGCTGTGTACATCTGTGGTAAAAAACCAAGAAGCAGTTAGCTAGCGATGACTTGAATATCAACTTGCGCCGTTACTTCAGAATGTAACTTAATCTCGGCTTGATAAGTACCAAGGTGGTTAATATCAGGGATGGTAATGCCACGCCGATCAACTTCTTGATTAGTAGCTGCTTGAATTGCCTCTGCAACTTCTTGAGTGGTGACAGTACCGAAAATTGCTTCGTTTTCACCAACCTGCTTAGCAATTGTCAAGCTACCAATTTTTTCTAGAGCTGCTTTTTGTTCTAGAGCTTGTTGTCTGAGTTCTAATTGTCGCTGACGCTCTTGCTCACGACGGCGTTCTACTTGCTTGAGAATACCGGGAGTGGCATGGGTTGCCAATTTTTGGGGAATCAGATAATTACGAGCATAGCCGGGAGCTACGTCCACTAAGTCGCCAGATTTGCCCAGCTTGCTGATATCCTGATTTAAAACTAACTGTACGCGTTTCACCATCGTTTTCCGTTTTTCCTGTAAAATCTCATTAACTGGGTTTGGGCAGGATAGCTTATCTGGGTGTAGCTGTCTCCCAAGTAGCTTTGCCTATACCCTAAAGCTTACAGATCGTAGCGAAAGGTTGGGTGCGATCGCAACTATTAGCGCCAGAAAAATCACAAGGCGTGTTGAGTCTTGACTAAAACCTGTCTTTCATCCCCCGTATCCAGGCAAAGGTTTGCACTGGATCGCTACTTTTGGCAGCTGATTGTAATGATGGCTGCTCCCAACGCAAAAAGGGATTGGTGCGCTTCTCCACTCCCAATAACGAGGGAATGGTGGCTTCTCCTCGGCTACGGTAGGCCTTCACTTCATCATAGCGCTTCTTGAGGTCGGCGTTGTCGCCATCCACAGTCATGGCAAATTGCAGATTTGTTAAGGTGTATTCATGGGCACACCAGATGCGCGTATCATCGGGTAGAGAGCGCAGTTTGCTTAAAGAGTCTACCATTTGCGTCGGTGTCCCTTCAAATAAGCGACCGCAACCGCCAGAAAACAGGGTATCACCACAGAATAAATCGCCGACACCAGCTTGCTTTGGGGGAAAGTAGTAAGCGATGTGAGCACGAGTATGTCCGGGAACGAAGACCACTTCAGCTATTCTGTCTGCAAACTGAACGCGATCGCCTTGTTGCAAAAACACCTGTTGTCCAGGAATTCTCCCACGATCTTCAGATCCCCCATAAACTTTCACTTCAGGGAATTGTTGAATTAACTGCTTATTACCACCCACATGATCGTTATGATGGTGCGTATTGAAAATCGCTACTAACTCAGCTTTTAATTCTGTCAGTTTCTTTAATACTGGTTCAGCCTCTGCTGGATCAACAACGGCGGCAATATTATCTTTGCTGTCGTGCAGTAAGAATATATAGTTGTCTGAGAGTGCTTCAAGACGTATTATCTGCATTACCTCTGCCTCAGTCGCAAATAGATGTTTGGTATTAATTAGCAATTCTCTGCTTCAGCAAGCAACAGGGTTACTAACAGCAGCTATATCAACTATTTATACTTTCCTCATTATACCTGTAACCCTCCATAAATCATGATAATGTTCAACCGTATTTTTACGGTAAATATACTTACGGAAAGTAAATTTTATCTGATTTTATCAGTAAGATTTCTCTAGGGATAACTGCAAATATAAAGTTAAATTTATTATGTTATTTTTCACTTTCATGATTTCAAAATTTATTGAGCTAAAGAAGAACTACATGTATTAACATCTAGCCAATTTAATGCTGTTTAGACTTTTGGATAGGTTTCTTTTTTAAACTAAAATTTGAGCAAAGTTATTCATCATGTTTTAAATTTTTGAAAAACTTAATAAACAAATAGGTTACTATAAAATCTTTAAAACATAGAATTTTATTCATAGTCAAAATCTGGTTATTAATATTATGAAAATAAATGTTTTTTAAATACAGTTTATGTGTATTTATTTTTTTAACACCTAAAGCTGAAATTTCACTAAAAAAATGATAACAAGCAGGAATGTAGCAGAAGATTTTATATAAAGTAAATATTTTTATAATTCACATCATCAAATGTTGGTAATATCAGCAAAATCTGGACAATTAGGCAATAGACTTTTACTTTCTGCTAATTTTATGGCTTATGCCATTGAAAATAATTTCACTGTTCTGAATCCAGCATTTGAAGAGTATGCTGAATTTTTTCAGTCAACAGCTAGAGATATTCTATGTCGCTACCCTACTGCCACATTTTCCATTCCTGGAAACAGTTTTTTACGTAAATATTACTATAATATTAATCGTTATTTAGCTGAGAGCAGACGCTTTAATACACTTGAAATTAAGCGTAATAAGCCATTCAATTGGAGTAACTCTAGTGTAGTAAATGAGATAAAACCAGGGGCTATAAATTTTTTCCAAGGATGGATGTTTCGTGGTGGATGGTTTGTAGATGATATACCGAATCTCCGAAAGAATGGGAAAAAAATTCGGGCTTATTTTCAACCTTTAAGGAAGTATCAGTTGAATATAGAAAAACTCATCTTAAAGATTCGCAGCCAGGCTGATACTATCATTGGAATTCATATTCGTCATGGAGATTACCAACAGCATCAAAATGGAATATTTTTTTATTCACCTGAAGAGTATTTAAAGGTAATGGAATCAGCAAAAGCACTATTTCCTAATAAAAAGGTAACATTTTTGATTTGCTCAAATCAGATCCAAGATAAGCATTATTTTCAGCATTTATCTTATGTCTATGGGAACAATCATATAATCGAAGATATGTATTCATTAGCAGAATGTGACTATATTATTGGCCCTCCCAGTAGTTATACTATGTGGGCATCATTTTACGGAGAACGACCTTTATACATGATTAGAGATATAAATAAAGCCTTAAGAATCCAAGATTTTGTTCACTTTTACGAATGGCAAGGAGTTTTCCACTATAACGAAGACTGGAGTAAAAGCGTCTGGGAATGGACACATTAAATCAGATATAGTAATCCGATTTGATTCGTGAACTGACTAGTAGAGACAGGGAATGAAGAATGGGGAATGGGGCATGGAGAAGAAGTAATAAAGATGTACTGAATTTTTTTCCGAAATCAAATATGATTCCTATATCAACCCTAAAGTATTGACTTATGGCAACAAAAACTAGAGGATTTATTACAATTTTAACAGGGCTTTATTCTTTTCAAGATTGCATTCATTTTTTAGCGGCAATTAGGAAATTTCATCATGAGCCTGTAATCATTTTAATTGACCATGTTCCTAAAGTTTTCTATCCTTTGCTTAAGGCTTTTAAAAATGTAATATTAAAGCCAGCCCCTGCAAACGAGAATACAGTTTTAGCATCACGACAAGCAAAATTAGCTCTATATGAAGCTTCTGAATTTGATCAAACAATTTACCTAGATTCCGATATTTGCTTACTTTCTGATATCAATGACGTGTTTGAGTATTTAGATGAATATGACTTTTTATTAACTGAGGATGTGCAACCTTCTATTGTTAAAGCAACCAATTTATTACGTGGAAAGCAACAAGAGCTTTTACCTAGTGTTTTGCCAATTTTGCAATCTATTGGTCTACCTTTAAAAGAAGATAGTGTGCAATATAATGGTGGTTTTATGGCTTTTCGTAAAACAGAGATAACTAAGGTATTTTTTCAGGAATTTAAACACTATTTTGAAATTGTTAAAAATAACCAAGATAAATTACTTTTAAAAGACCAAGGGGCTTTTGCTTCTGCGATCGCATCTGTACACCCTAAAATGAAAATACTACCGCCTACCTATAATTATCTCAGTAAATGGCAAGACGCTTATAATATCCAAGATGAAATTAAAGTACTTCACTGTACGTATCCTTACCGTCCTCAATATGCTAAAAATATTACTCGTTCTCTATATACAAGGGTTTTTGACAGATTCGCTCAAGTATTTTTGCCGAATCAAGTTACAAATCCTTGGCGCACTAAATAAAAATCAATGAAAAACTAGTGAAAAAATTTTCAAAAATATCACTGTTGGTTTCAGACTTATCAAGTGCGGCTATTCTGCGTGCATACCTGATAGGAATAGCCCTGATGAAGCTAGGGCTAGAAGTTGAAATTATGGGGTTTTTATTTGGAAAAAATTTGTATAGAAATTTACCATCAGAGTTAAATATTTATCATTTACCTGGCAAAAACTTTCCAGCCTTTTTTGGTGAAATGAGAAAACTTTTGCCCAAAATTAATGGAGATATAATTTATGCAATTAAACCACAAACAGCAAGTTTTGGAGTTGCCCTACTAAAAAAACTATATAGCCAAAAACCACTAATTTTAGATATAGATGATTGGGAACTTAGTTGGCATGGTGGTGATGACTGGCACTATCATCCTACACTCAAACAATTAGCTAGAGAATTATTAAAACCAGACGGCGCACTTAGAAATCCTTATCATCCTTTGTACGTGAAATGGATGGAAGGTTTAGTAAATCGCGCTGATGCTGTGACGGTGCATACTACATTTTTACAACAGCGTTTTGGCGGTACATTTGTTCCCAATGGCAAAGATATTTCCTTATTTGATCCTGCTCGATATAATCCTGAGTCCAGCAGAATTCGCTATGGTTTATCTGAATATCGTATCTTAATGTTTCCTGGTGCGCCAAGACCTTATAAAGGCTTAGAAGATGTTCTGATAGCATTAGATAAAATTAATCAACCAGACTTGAAACTAGTGATTGTGGGTGGCAGTCCTTATGATGATTATGATCAGCAACTTCAACAACAGTGGGGACGCTGGATTATCAAACTGCCAAAGTATCCAACTGATGTTATGCCTGATTTGGTAGCGGCTGCTCACATTATTGTTGTTCCCCAGCGAGATACCCTTGAAACTCGTGCTCAATTTCCTCTCAAGTTGACAGATGGCATGGCAATGGCTAAACCTGTATTATCAACCCGCGTTGGAGATATTCCAAAAATTTTAGGCAATACTGGTTATCTGGTTGAGCCTGCTTGTCCTGAACAAATTGCTGAACAAATTCAATTGATATTTCAAGATTTAGAGTCGGCGAACCAGCTAGCTCTCAAGGCAAGAGAAAGATGTGTGGAGCACTACAGTATAGAGGCTATGGCTTCGACGCTTAATTCAATAATTTCTCGGTTATAAATTGGAGGTAATTTATATGTAGAACTAATAAAAGCTACAGATAAGGGTATAACTGTGTTTTCAAGAATTTAAAGTATGAGATTATTTAGTTTTATTTGTTTGATGATTAGCTAATTTAGCAACTAATTGATGAATAATGTTAATTAATAAGCGAATAGCAAAAAAGAGCCAATGTCTACCAGAAAACTACTACTAAGATTTGCTAAACCATATCCAGGTTTGATTCTGTTAACAATATTATTAGGATTTTCTGGAGCTTTATTTAATGGGGTCAGCACAGCTCTAATTGTGCCAGTGGTTTTAAGAATTGTAGGGCAAGAAGTAGATTTAAGTCGTGCCCCTACTATTCTCAAAGCAATAATGTCTCCGTTTGAAAATATTCCAGTGAATTACCGCACGGCAGTAATGGCTGGAGCAATTATATTCATAATTATTTTAAAAAATTTAGCCGCTTATGCCAGTGCTTTAGCATCAAGCTCTTTAACACGATCGCTAACAGCAGATATGCGAGAAGCCGGACTAAGGTTGTTACTAGAAATTGACATAGATTATTACGCTAAGACAAAAGTTGGTGATTTAATTAATAGACTTGGTGGTGAAATCGGTCGTGCGGCAGGTGCTGTAGGGAGTACAGTCAAGTTAGGTATTTTAGGGATTACTATTTTAGTTTTTGTTGGGTTATTACTGTCAATTTCTTGGCAGTTGACGATTGCTTCAACGATTTTACTATCGTTAGTAACATTAATAAATCAGTATGCTATTTATCGTTCTAAAAAGTTTGGTAAACAGCTTAGTGATATGTCTAAAGCATATTCAATTACTGTACTGGAAACCCTGAACGGGGTTCGATTAGTCAAGGCAACTGGAAACGAAGAGAAAGAATATAAACGCATTAAAAAGCTAATCCGCGATCGCGAAAAAGCAGATTTTCAATCTCAGGTAAATTCGGCAGCGATCACACCTCTGAGTGAAGTTATGGGCATTACAGCTTTACTGCTGATTGTACTTTTAAGTAAAATCTTCTTTGCCAACCAGATTACTTCTCTTGCCCCTGTACTCTTAACATACTTATTCTTACTGCTGCGAGTGCTGCCATTAATTTCTGAATTAAATACTATTCGCAGCAACTTTGCGAGTACTGCTACCAGTGTGGATGTAGCTAGTGAGTTTTTGAGCTTAGATGATAAGCCATTCATGGGCAATGGTAAACTTCCCTACACCAAATTACAAGAGGGAGTGCGTTTTAATTCCCTTTCCTTTGCTTACCCCAGTCATGATAAGTTGGTGCTCCAAGATGTGAATTTATACTTACCGCATGGCACAACCTTAGCATTGGTAGGCGGTTCAGGTGCTGGTAAATCCACTTTGGCAGACCTTTTACCCAGATTTTACGATCCAACATCTGGCTGTATTACCATTGATGACACTGATTTGCGTGAGTTCGATGCTGTATCCCTGCGAAAGCGGATGGGCATTGTCAGCCAAGATACCTTTCTGTTCAATGATTCGGTAGGGAATAACATTGCCTATGGACGATCAGAAGCTACCGAAGATGAAATTATCACAGCGGCAAAGCGGGCAAATGCCTATGAGTTTATCAGTAAATTACCCCAAGGTTTTGACACCCTGATTGGCGATCGCGGCGTCATGTTGTCTGGTGGACAAAGACAAAGATTAGCGATCGCCCGCGCCCTGCTACAAAATCCAGACATTCTCATACTTGATGAAGCTACCAGTGCTTTAGATACCGTTTCCGAACGCTTAGTACAAGCTGCACTCGATGATCTCAGTCGCGATCGTACAACCCTAGTAATTGCTCACCGTCTTTCTACAGTCCAAAAAGCCGATCAAATTGCTGTATTAGATCAAGGATGTGTAGTAGAAGTAGGAACCCATGAAGAACTCTTGCAAAAAGGTGGTTACTACTCACGCTTATACTCAATGCAATTTGCTGAACAACCAGAAGCTATTGTCAAACGTAATCAAAGCTTGCTCCGCATTTCTCATGAAATTCGGACGCAGTTGAATTCAATGATTGGATTCCTACGTTTATTACTTGATGATATGGTAGACAATTCTCAAGAACGGCAGGAATTAATTGAAGAATCATACAAATCAGCTTGGAGAATTCTCAACACAATTGATGTTTTTGACGATGTTGTTAACATGCAATTGAAAGGTAAATTATTCTCAACTTATGAACAAAATCATAGCGTTTTAACCAGTCAATATGAAATATTTAATCATATTTTGATTGAATTTAAGATTGGTCTTAATCCTATACTTGGTTCTCTCCGTTCTCTAGCTGATAATTTGATATATACCCAAAAAGAACAGAAGGAATTAGTTAAAGAAACGTATGATTCTACTATCTACCTGCTAGATAACTTAGAAAAAATTGAGGATAAAATTACCGTATAAAATTATGAAAACTGCTAATTTAAAAAAACATTACATTTTTTTTATTGGTGAACAATTGCCCCAGCCAGAGGCTCACTTAGTACAGTCCACAAATGCAGCTAACGCCGCCGCTAACTTGGGATATTCAACAGTTTTGGTATACCCCGATAAACAATCAAGAGCTATTAACCTAGCTAATTTAGCTTCTCCTTTTCTACCTAAAAAAACTCCGACAGAACTTATTAAATATTACAACCTTAATGACAAGTTGAAAGTTGCTCCCTTACCAATGCCTTGGCCGATTGATCATTTTCAAAGCAAATTCACTGACTCTAACACCATTGCCACTAAGTACTATTTACCATTTTATATACTTCCCACTACCAAACTTGTCCATAGCCGCAACTGGAATTTTGTAAAAGCTGCCATCAAAAATGGCATTCCCGCAATTTACGAACACCATCATCACGAAGATAAGCTATTCGAGCCAGAAATTGTCAAAAGTCCGCTGTTTCAAATTGCTGTCACAGTTGTAGACGCCATCCGCGAAACCATGATTAAAAATGGCATTCCACCAGAAAAAGTGATTAAACTGCACAATGGTTTTAACCGCTTATTTATGCAGAGACAACCAGAAAAAGCCGCAGAATGGCGCAAAAAATTACTGAAAAATCAGCGATCGCATTTGGTAGTGTATGCAGGAGCGCTACAACAATTTAAAGGTATTGATGTACTAATTGACGTGGCTAGTGAAATGCCAAATGTGCAATTTGTCTGTGCAGGTGGTAAGTCAACAGAAGTCGAATACTATCAGCAATTAGCAAAAGAAAAGCAGGTTCAGAACATTACATTTTTAGGTTATGTTTTGCATCATGAGTTAGCATCTTTGCTACAAGCAGCCGATATTTTAGCTCATCCTCATTGTTCAGGAAAAGCAGCAACTTTTACATCTCCCCTAAAGCTGTTTGACTACTTCGCCTCTGGAACTCCGATTGTAGCCACGGAAATTCCATCATTAATTGAGTTTCAAGATACTAAAGCTATCGCTGCTTGGTGTGAGCCAGATAACCCTAGCAAATTCGCCGAATGTTTGAAGCGAGTTCTACAAACTCATCCCAAAAGAGTAGAGGGTTATCCAGATAGTGTTGAGTTTGTCAAGCAATTTTCTTGGGAAAATAGAGCGGCAAAAATCCTTAGTTACGTCGATACATCTCTACTTCCCCCACTTATTGCGTAATGAAAAATGGGGGAGATATAGTAATGCGATTTGATTCGTGAACTGACTCGTAGAGACAGGGGATGGGGGATAGGAAAAAAGGGAGTTTAGAGGTGTACGCAGTCTTTTAAAAAATCAAATAGGAATCCTATAAAAGGAGTGGAAGAGTAGCAGAATAACTATTGACAAATGACAAAGAACAAATGACAAATAACTAATAAATAAAATGAATATAAAAACTGTAGGTATGATTAGCAGCTATCGAGGTTTAGAAACTAGAGGCGATTGGCTGTGGCAACAAACCCCAAATCAATTTGGAATTTGGGGCAATATGCAAATGTTAGCACTAGCACCAAAACCAGATTTTTTGATGATGTATCAGTTTGATTTTCCCAAAACATTGCCACATAAATCTTGGTTAGATAATTTTCGCAACCCGCAGCAAGCATCAGAATTAAACATCGATTCTCTATTGCGTAATGTCAATAAAGAGCGAATTATTTATTTACTCAGAGAACCACCTTTAGATGAAATTGTACAAATAAACAATCATAATTATCAACAAGCTCAGAAGTATTGTGGCTATGTTTCTGGCCCTGATGATTTTGCTCCTACTCCTGACTATATGCCTGCTATTTGGTATCACTCAAATACCTTTCAAGATTTAAATGAAATGCCATGTCCTCAAAAAGTTGCTCCATGCAGTTGGATTACTTCAGGAATTAGCCGTACAGCTAACCACCGCCAGCGTTTAGACTTTTTGCAGTCTATACAATCAAGTGAAATTAAGTTTGATTTGTATGGGCGGAACTTACCCGTATGGGCGAAAACATTAGGAGAACTTAGTAATAAGTGGTATGGGATGGCGCCTTACTACTACAATCTATCAATTGAAAATTATGCTGATAATAATTGGTATGTAAGTGAGAAACTTTGGGATAGTTTGCTTGCTTGGTGTCTACCGATTTACTATGGTGGCTCGGCTGCTGATAAATTGTTGCCACCTGGTAGTTTTTTAAGATTGCCTAGTTTAGATGAAAAAGGCGTTGCTTATATCCAAGAAGTGACCTCTACACCTGATGCTTGGTATGCTGCCAAGGATGCGATCGCAGAAGCACGTCAAATTATATTACACAAATTAAATCTGCTCAACTGGCTATCAAATTTTGTTACTCAACACTCATAAACTATGGATGGTATTTGTACGCTTGGGAATGATTATGTTTTTGATCAACTGGTTGCTTTACTCAACAGTATTGATGTGATATTGGGCAAAGAAATTCCTGTTTGCATCTATCCTTTTGATGACCAAATACAGCGGATTATTGATGAAATAGCTCAGCGTCCTAATGTATTTATTTACGATAATCAAGAATCAATCAACCGCTGGGATAAATTTATGTTAGAGGCTAGTCCTGCTAGCATGAACAAGAATAAGTACAGAATTTATGGTGGTCATCGACGCTTTTGTGCATTTGATGGCCCTTTTGATAGATTTGTCTATCTCGATGCCGATACTCTAGTGATGAATTCACTAGATTTTATTTTTGAAAAATTAGATGAATACAACTGTGTTGTTTATGATTTCCAGTTTAAATATCCAGATAAAGTTTATAACATCAATTCAGATAAATTATTCCAAGTTTTTGAAGAAAATCGGATAAAAACTGAAATTTTTTGCTCAGGATTTTACGCTTCTAAAAAAGGGCTATTTGACCAATCTAAACTAGAACAATTGTTATTTTATTTGAAAACTGGTGAGAGAGAAATACTCTATCCCACAGGAGATCAGCCAGTTCTGAACTATATGTTTATGAGGTCTGGTATACCAGTTTACAACTTTGCTCATCATTTACCAAATAATCAAGTTACAGGCTGTTCTGTTACTTCTAAACATTTTGAAGAACAAGATAGAATTCTTTATGATAAAGGGACTCGATTAACTTATCTGCATTATATTGGTATTCCTCCTAATATTAATCAAGCAGTTTGTGCTGGAGAAAATATTGAGTTTCCCTATCGAGATTTATTTCTCTACTATCGTTACTTGCATGAACCAGAGAAGCGTCCAGTCTTTAACAATCCTCCTAAGCGTTATGACGCTCCACCACCGAGTTTACTTACAAGAACGTTGCGAAAATTAAAGTTAATTAATCAAGGGTAATCCTATGAGTCGAGGAATTTATATAGTTGCCAATGACCGTGTTATTGATAATGCGATCGCTTTACTCAATAGTATTCGTCACTATGACCCAGAAGTGACCGTTTATCTCATTCCTTTTAATGATAACTATCACAAAGTGGCAGAGCAGCTTGCCGACTTACATAATGTACAAGTTTTCCCAGATTTAGAATTTCTTGAGAACTTAACTAAACGCATAGGGGAAATTTTTGATCGAGATTTCCTCGCATTACCTAATAAAATGCGTAAACTAGTGGCATGGTTTGGGCCTTTAGATGAGTTTATTTATATTGATACTGATATTGTCGTTTTTGAAAAAATCGCTGACAATTTAGACAAGCTTTCAAAAGTCGATTTTTTTTGTTGCGATTATCATCATGCTAACGAAAAGCTACGGAATGTTTTTTCCCCATTTGTACAAGAACGACAAATTTTTTCAGATGCTCAATTAGAAGACGTTTTCAATAGTGGCTTTTGGGCTTCTAGAAAGGGAGTTATTACCGAGCAACAGATGGATGAAGCTTTACGCGAGTGTGCAATGCATCGCGAATATTTCGATTTTTCTGAAGGTGTTACAGACCAACCTATTCTGAATTATCTTGTTCTCAAGCTGATTGCTAAACGTGGGAATCTCGTCAAAATTCCTGGGGGTGGGCCTGGTAGTTGGGCAGGTTCGCGAAATTTTCAACAGCAAGATTACGCTCTTTATGACCGAGGACAAAGACTAAAATATCTCCACTGGGCTGGTACGCGGATTAAAATTGGTAGTCCTTATTGGCAATTATGGGAACACTATCGTTACCTTCATGAAGGGAAATTTGCCTTCATTCCAAAATTGACTCGCCGTTTATTTCCTTTTGTTTTTGCCCGAACTTAATATTAGGAGTATCCCGATGACCGATGGTATTTATATCCTAGGTAATGATGTAGTTTATGACCAAGTAGTTGCGTTGCTCAACAGTATAGAAGCTAATGCTGGTAGGAAAATTCCTATTTGTATAATTCCATATAATGAACGATTAGATAGAGTACGAGAAGAGATTGCAGCTAGAGATAATGTCACTTTATTTGAAAACTCTGCTGCCATTTTTTACTGGGATAAATTTGCAACCCAGATATGGAAAAATTATCCAAGGGCACAAAAAACTTGGCGAGAGTGGGGCTTTTCTCAACTCTATGAGTTACCGATGCACCGCAAATTTTGTGCTGTGGATGGGCCCTTTGATAAATTTATTTATTTTGATGCAGATACCTTGTTAATGGGGCCGATAGATTATGTATATGAAAAGTTAGATAGTTATGATTGGGTAGTAAATGATTTTCAGTATAAGTCTGACTTGAAGTACATTTTTGATGGTTCACCAGAGCTTCTACAGCAAGTTTTCAATCAGGAAAAATTGCAGTCTCAAATATTCTGTGCTGGTTGGTTTGCATCTAAAAAAAATATTTTTACTCAGATTATGGTGACAGATATCCTCAGTAAATTAGAGGCTGGTGAAGCTGATGTAATGGCTTTAGTCGCACCTGACCAATCTGTATTTAATTACATGGTATTGAGGAGTGGAATTTCATATTATAACTTTGCTTACCATGACTCGGAGAAAGCGACTGGTAATCACTGGAGTTCTAAATTTGATGTGGTAGATAATGTCCTCTACGACCAAGGACGGCGGCTGACATATCTGCACTATATGAGTATCGGTGCATCAAACTTTACTCAACTTTGCGCTGGTGAAGATGTCAACGTTCCATACAGAGACGTGTTTTTGCATTATCGGTATTTAAAATCGCCAGAACAAAGACCTCAAAGTTTTAGGCTTGAGAGTCCGTTAATACGTCTACAAAAGACTACTAGCAGTTTTATTCAGCAAAAAGTTAACAATATTAAGCTTAACTATCGTAACTTCAAGGATAGAATCACTCAATAAACTTTATCCCCTTGTGGGTGGAGTTTTTCATCCCTTTGACTCTTTAACCTTCACATTTTTACAACTTCTGTAATAAGTCTTATGAAAAAGAATCTAAATCTAAAGATTGCATTCCTCGGCGTTCTGCAAAAGTTAGCATACTTCCCAACTGCAACCAAATTAACAAACAAGTAAGCAGACTAACAGGCAAACCTACTCCTAAAGCTAACAAGGAGGGAAAGCCAAATATCTCTAAACCTGAAGAAAGAAATAGACAAACACCGCCAGTTATACCAATAAATGGCACAACCAATTGTTTCAACGCAGAACGCGGTTTAGTAGTTTCGGTACGCTCGCTTGACCATTTTTGCACAATTACTTTCAAAGTACCTGATAGCGCTAGACCAGAAGTTAATGCTGCCAGAAATCCAACAAGTAACAGAAAATAGGGCGGTTGCAGAGGAAAATAGTACATTAAAACTCCTGATTGATATTAAAACAAGATATGCTGTGCAAATTTTGATATTTTACTTTTTAATTGCTGACTGATTTTCTGCAAAAGGCACGAGGAAAGTAGCTTTTGGTAAAATAGCTGCTGCGCCTTCTCTAGATAAATCACCTAAAAGCCCGATCGCTAAATTTAATAAACGATTCGGTTGTAAGTCATCTTTAACCAGGTTCCACAGACGTTGGACTTCTTCAGTGTGGAGGCGGTCATCTTCAGTGATAGCTAGCACAAATTGTCGTCTGAGAAACTTGCCTTCATCTGACATCAAATATTGGAACCCCATCTGTGCTGTGGGCAATACATCAAAATTACCATCAGTACGAGCGATCGCAATCAAATTTTCTAACCGCTGCCACTGGAATTTACCATTTTTGAATAACACATTTAGTAATCGCCGCCGCAAATCGGGCGATTCCCCTGTTAGCAACCGCCGTGCTATGTATGGATAACCTACCTCAACAATTTTAAAATCCGGGTTGAGGCTCAGAGCTATACCTTCCTGCGTCACCAATGAACGAATAATCAAAGCAAACTTTGCCGGTACTCGAAAAGGATATTCGTACATCAGTTCCGAGAATTCATCGGTAATAGTTTTGAAGTTAAAATCTTTGACATTTTTGCCAATGGCACTTCCCAGCACTGCTTCCAATGCTGGCACAATTGGGCAAATATTTGTGTCTGGAGTCAGAAAGCCTAGCTTAACAAAGTCTTCGGCTAAGTCTGTGTAGTCTTTATTTACAAGATGCACTAAGGCATCCACCAGCGTTTCTTTGGTTGTTTCCTCCAATTGATCCATCATACCGAAGTCGATGTAAGCCATCCGACCATCGGGTATGGCGAACAAATTACCGGGATGGGGGTCAGCATGGAAGAAGCCGTGTTCCAACAGCTGTTGCAAACCTGATGTCACGCCAATTTGGATGATCGCCTCTGGGTCTAAACCTGCTTCCCGGATACGTTGAGTATCTGTCAACTTGAAGCCGTTAATCCATTCCAGGGTTAAAACGTGAGTATTGGTATAACGCCAGTAAATAGCTGGAACTTTGACTTGCGGATCGTCGCGGAAGTTACTAGCAAATTTTTCGGCGTTGCGGCCTTCATTGATATAGTCTATTTCTTCAAATAATTTAGTCCCAAACTCGTCCACAATTAAAGTTAGGTCGTGACCGAGATTGAGAGGCAACAAAGGAGCTAGCCAACCTGCTGCCCAACGTAACAGATACAGGTCGCGTGTGAGAGTCGGGCGTAAGTTGGGGCGTTGCACTTTCACTGCGACTTCTTCGCCACTCACCAGACGCCCACGGTAGACTTGACCCAAACTAGCAGCCGCTACTGGCGTTGGCGAAAGTTCGCTAAAACTTTCGTGAACTGGGCGGCCTAGTTCAGCTTCGATCATTTGGTAGGCGATCGCACTATCGAAAGGTGGTAACTGATCTTGCAGCTTCACCAGTTCTTCTAAGAAATCTTTGCGGATCAGGTCAGGGCGAGTGGAGAGGGCTTGACCAACTTTAATAAAAGCAGGGCCGAGGCGGGTGAGCAGTTCTCGCAACTGGATAGCTCGTTTACCCTTGTTCTGCTCAATTTTATCTTGCCATTCGTCCCACTTGAGACTGAATGTAAATCCTGCAAAAGACCAGATAATTCTCAGCACTCGCCCCCAAGCTTGCCAGGGACGGTAACGATAGTAACGAGCGATCGCGTCTGGATTATATTGCTTTAGCTGAGCAGGTTGATACTGACCCACGCCTTTATTTGCCTCTTTGACTGGGAATTTTACACTTTTGTTTGTTTGTCTCCCGACTAGCAAGCTGTTTGCAAGTGCAGGATAGTAATAGTCTTTCATCTCAAGCAATTAGAACTCAACCCCTTTGAGGATGATGTTCGAGGCTATTTTTGCCTATATTAATTGCTGAGATTTGTCTATCTTTTTCTTAATTATACTTTATAAAACTACAACTACTTATCTAAGTTTTTGATGATTTTATTTTTTCTTAACTATTATTTATATAAATATAAAATTTTCCTATGTAAAAGCATCGTAATGAGGATGCAATAATTAAGTATTCGTCTTGCTCATCAGCTACATAGGGCAATAGTACTATTACTATCACCACTGGGAATGATTCACACACTAGGCTTTGATTATTGATTGATAGATTGCAGCGGCGAATAAGCGATCGCAGACAGAGCACTCAAAAAGACTGTAGTTGTTAATCAGAATGCTAATTCAAGATTGATTTACCTTTATCATCTACTCTAAGACTTCAATATTTTAAAATAGCCAATCAGGCTGTTTCTCTCTTTAATTGATATCAATGGAAGCAGTAACAACAAGCAAGATAGGTAACGGATTGAACCACTAAATGCACTCAAAATCAGAGCCGCAACCGAGATCATATACCAAATAAGTGCTTCAGTATAATTTAGACCCCCTACCTCTATTGCCATGTATAAGTGAAGAATAAAATAGCTGGCTAATGCACAGATTTCAGCCCAGCCATAACCAATCATCCCCAAGCGCGGCACTAGCAAAAACGCACTTCCCGCAAACAATACTACATGGACTAGATGAAACCAAGTCACTAGAAGATTTTTAGCCTGTAGATATAATACCGAGCGATGTAGGTTAAAAATGGCATGGGAAAGATAGCTCACACAAATAAACGGAAGTACTTGCAAAACTGGATTCCAATTTTTCCCAAAAACGAGCGTCAAGACTACAGGAGCCACTAGCGCAAACCCCGCCATTGGTAGCCCAACTGCCAAAACTTGCAGGCGCATTCCCTCTTGAATACTTTTGCGTATACGAGTTTTGTCATCTCCTAACCTAGGAAGTGCCACCATCGCAAGTCGCCAGGTTACTGCTTTAGCAAAAGAAAGCATTTCAACCAGGCGAATGCATAGAGCCACAAAAGCAACGGCTTCAGCGCCAGCGAAACGCCCCACAATAACTGGGTTGACTAACGTACGCAATTCCCAAATCCAAATCGAACTCGCATAGCCTAGTCCATACTCAAGCATTGTCCGAATTAAAGCTGGATTCCAAGATAAGCACAGCCGGAGATTGCTGCTCAAGTAATTTAGTGCCAATTGGCAACCTTGCTGTGTAAATAAGCCAAAAACGGGAGACCAAGCACCATATCCATGTAGTGCTAGTGGTATCGCTACGAGATAGTAGCTAATCTGGCTAAGTAACTCAATATATGCTATGCGGTGATAATTCAGGTCACGTTCCAGCTTTACCACCCAAGGCAGATTTAAGGTACTCAGAGGTATAGTTAAAGCTAAAGTTCCCACAAGCGGTGCAACTTCTGGAAGTCTCAGCAACTGAGCGATAATCTGTCTTCCCAGCACAAGACCGACGACACAGATAATATTAATACATAGCAAGAGAGTAAAAACTTGATTGTACTCATGTTGCTCTGGATTATTCTTTTTGCGAAGTAGATAAACATCTAGACCTGATGGAGCTAAACGGTAAAAGAAAATGACAATACCACTACTTGCTCCAAAAAATCCGTACTCAGTTGGCCCAATTACTCTAGTAATTAATATCACACCTACCAAGCTGAGTAATATACCCAAACTTTGGCGGATAAGCATGATAAATCCGCCTTTTAAGGCTTGATGGCGTAGTCCCATAATTACTTCCTATGTCGAGGGAAATTTTTCCGGTGATTGTGTCATTAATCGCCGATGGCAAATGGTGGGATATAGCGATCGCCTGTTTTTTGAGATATCACTGTGCAATAATTGATCGGATTTGCCGACGCACAGCGTAGATCAGTCCCAGCACTCTGCTAAAACCATCAGCTCCCAAACATTGCATAATTGCGATTGCTACACTCAGACGAATGCACTCACCAGAGTAGCGTAGCCGAGGATAATGGGCGATCGCTTGGGTACGAAAATATATTGCCTGTTGGCGATCGCTATTTTGTATGGCTTTCCAAGCTAAAAAGATACTTGCATAACCGTAGCTGCGGTTTTTTAAATACATTAGCTCCTGTGAAACCGATTGGAATAATTTCTCAATCATTCCAAAACCTTGTTCCAGCATCTGCCAGTTTTTCGTGGCATTATTAAGATGCTGTCGATAAGAAACTAGAGGTTCTTTAATTACAGCCAAGGGGTAACGAGCAGCAATCCGAACCCACATATCCCAGTCTTGAGAGTAGCGTAAGTTCCGATCAAATTCGCCGACAGTTTTCAAGCAATCATTGCGGACTATCACCGAAGAAGTAACAATTGTATTTTGCTTGAGTAATTGTTTTAAAGCATCACCTTCGGCATGAGATTTCATGACTCTGCCTGAAGACTTGCCTTGCCAATCAATTAACAACATATTCGTATGTACCAAGCCTATTTCTGGGTTATCTTCCAGACAATGCACTTGTTTTTCTAGCTTAGTTGGCTCCCACAGATCATCGGCATCTAAAAACGCTATATACTCGCCTTGTGCCTGAGAAATGCCTGTGTTCCGTGCCACCGATGCACCCCGATTTTGTTGCACAATCAACTTGACTCGCGAGTCTACTAGTTCACCTGCCCATTGCACAATATTGTCTGTACTACCATCATCAATAATTAGTACTTCAAAATCTGTAAAAGTCTGCTGTAAGACACTTTTTAAAGTTTCCGGCAGATAAGTCATGGCATTGTAGGCGGGAACAATCACAGAAACTTTTGGCATAATATCAAGCTCATCAAACTAGGATTTTCTAGACTGAAGAATTGTCTTTAAAATGACATCGCGGTAGTGCAAAGCAACAGCCTCCCAGCTAAAACGTGAGCCAATCCGTCTAGCTTTTTGTTGCCAATTTCCACTCAAGACTTTGGCAATAGCAGTAGCATAGCTACCTATATCTGTGACATCGCAGAGAATTCCAGCATCTGCAACAACATGGCGACGCATTTCATCATCTGTGGCGACTACTGGTAAACCACTAGCCATTGCTTCCAAATAAGAAAGCGCACATGGTTCATTAATGGAAGGTAGAGTGAATGCATTTGCACTGCGATAAACTTTGGGCATTTGCTCAGCAGGAAATGTTCTGATTGCAAAGCGATCGCTTCCTAATAATTTCTCACCTAAAGATTGAAAGTAGGCTCGATCAGGGCCATCTCCACAAATGAGAAAACTGACTTGTGGTAAGGACGCAACTGCCTGAATTGCTAATTCTACTCGCTTGTGTCCGTCACGGTTGAGAGAAGCTACACATAGAACCAGAGGTTTGCTTAAACCCAAAGCCATCTTTTCTCCTTCAGGTGAAAAGCGGTTAGTATCTACGCCGTTGAGAATAATGCTGGTAGCTTGGGAAGGTTGTAAAGTGCGGGCAAAATCAGCCATCGTTTTTGAAAAAACTACGAGATGATCGGGGCGGAATCGCAAATTGCGTGCAAGCGATCGCCCTTGATTTAGCAATCCAGTATGTTCGGTATAAACAATCGGCGTACCAATCAGGGCGCGGACAAAAGCTGCCATTGCTAAGCCCCCGTAATCATTGCAAGGAAAAATCAGATCAGCTGGGTGTTGCAGCAATCGTGTAGCACAAGGCAAAAAGCTAGTCAAGTGTTCAATAACGATGTCAGGATGAGGAGAAAAACGTCTCATTACCGAAGCGATCGACAAATAATTGAGAATCTGACGCGCCTTTGTGCGAGGAATGCCACCAGCCGGATAATAAAAAGGGCTACAGGGTGCGCCTGCTAATAATTCCACCTCAAAGTCAGCGTTGAGGCTACGAGCAAGTTCAATGGCAAATATTTCTGAGCCACCACTCCAGTTAACCCCTGCACTCGGATGCACCAAAACTACTCGATAGGGTCGTTGATGTCGTGCTGTCAATTGGGTATGATTGCTAGAGTCAATCAAGCGCTGGGTCATTTTGCGTATGTGATTGCTATAGAGGTTTTACTCAGCCACAAAGTTGTCCAGAAGCTTTAGTTGATTCCAGTCCCAAGCAGTAACCGCAAACAGAGTCCACCAATAGAAAAAGAAAGTTGTGTGAGTCCAAATATTCTCCGTAATCATACCGACTATTATGGACAGAAGCATAGCTAACAATACCCAGCACAGCTTTTGCTGAGCCATGCTTCGGGAGGTGCGCTGGAGTAAGTGAATCAAATGTGTAACCTGAATACCAAGAAAGGCTATAAAAACTAAAAAACCTACGACTCCACCCTCTGCTAAAGTCATCAGATAATCATTGTGAGCATAGTTATTGTAAATAGTTAAATGGCGGCTAGTCGCCAGACCATAACCAAAGATCGGAGACTGCTCCCAAGCCTTTAGCAGATAAGTCCACTGTGATAACCGCCAGTTAAAACTGTTGTAATCTCCCTGTGCTAGAAGAATCGCTCGTGATATATCCATATCTGGATTAAAGAGCGGTGTTTGAGCTAAGGAACTAAGGCGTTGTTGTCCAAACTCTGTACTAGCAAACAGAGCAATGACTATACCAAATAACAATGCTCCACCAATCAGATTAATCATGCTTAATCTTGGTGCAATCAAAACCAGAATAAAAACGCCCAGCATCATCAAAGCAAATAGGGCTTTAGTACTCACATAAAAAAAGCAGAGTAAACCAAGTAACACTAGCCAAGGCCAACGCTGCTGCGACTGACTTATTTTCCAATAAGTCAAACCAATGAATAGCAACAAAAAAGTGGCGAAGGTATTGGAAAGACCAAGAGTACCGTTAATCCGGGAAATCTCTCCCAGAATTGGGTCTTGAGTTCCTCTGAGTATGGCTGGTAAGAGCGAAACAGGAAGGATCGTCTGCATCATTGCTGCTGTTAGGGGTATGACCAGAGCAAAAAATAGTGCAGAGACTATCTTTTGCGGATGAACTCGGTCTTTGAGCTGCATCACCAGCAAGTAGACCATCAGCCAGGAAAAAAGACGTACCCACTCGCGTACGCTATCTCGCCAAACACCAGTATGAAGCCACTGTCCTCCCAGAGGTATGAGTATCACCCATAAGCCCTGTAGAGCTACCCAGCCCGCAAACAACCACCAGAACCGATCAGTACGGACTGGCCGACCGACCAATAATGTTGCCACCACATAAAGTAAAGTTAGAACATTAATACCAATAGCAAACGCCGCTGGTATTTGCTGATCAGAGAAAGGATCGAGAGCGCTACGCACGATTAATAGACCAATAACCGCTTGCTCAAATTTGGTAAAGAAGTAGAAAACTAAGGGTACTGCGATCGCAACTAAACCCAGGTAAGCAGGCCGAACACTGGCAAGGAAGCCTGCAAATATACCAATCCCCAGACCTGCTAATACAATCGAGAGTGTTACTAGAGAACTTGCGCGTTGATTAGTCAACATCGTCATTTAGACCTTGAACCGTTAAACGAATTGGTAGTACTCCCCAAAGCGGTTAAACGTTTGAGAGGACGGGAGAAATACCGATAAGACTTTTCAATTTGCTCTGTCGTACCATTGATTACTACTCCCAAAATCGGTATACGATTTTGTGTAAGTTCTGATATAGCTTTTTGCAGTGATTCCTTGAGTGTGAAACTGGGGCGTGTAACCAGCATGATACCGTCGCTATAACGACTTAAAGTAGCAGCATCCGCGCTAACACTAAGTGAAGAAGTGTCTATAATCACAAAATCATATTTAGCAGTAGCTTCTACAATCAGTGACTTAATTGCTTCTGACTCTAGTAACTGCGAAGGACGTCCATATAATTCACCACAAGTTAACACTGAGAGATTCTTGATATCGTTTATCGGTTGCACTGCATCTAGTAGGGATTGATGCCCGTTAAGCACATCCATAATCCCCGGCTTGGGAGCTAAGTTGAACAGCTTGTGTTGCATGGGGCGGTGCAAATCTGCATCCACGATCAATGTCCGCCTAGATAACATGGCACAGATGGCTGCTAGGTGCGAAACCACTACGGATTTCCCCTCGCCAGATTGAGTGCTACTAATCACAATGCTCCGCAACTTCTTAGAGCTGCGAAACTCCAAGGTTTTCAGCAGCATCCGGTAAGGTTCAACTAAAGCAATATCATCTAAGAAATTTTCTGATGCTTGCAGGCTAAGGGTTGATTCCGGTAGGGTGGGCAATGCTCCTAGCAAGGGTGTTTTCAGTAGTTCCTCAGCTTCTGAAGCATCATGGAGTGTCTTATCCATCGCCTCCAATAGCAGTACTACGATAATGGCTAAGATAGCTGCCAATACAGCGGCTAGTAGGAGCACAATAAGAGGTTTGGGGTAAGTGGCAGAAGTCGCTGGCTTCGCCTCTTCGATAATGCGGATGTTACCAACCAGTTGCGCTTCTGCAATACGTGCTTCTTCTAGTTTACTTTGCAACAACTTGAGGGATTCAGCTGCTTCTTCGCGTTGGCGGGTGAGTACAGTTAGCGGTTGCTGTTGAATTGGGAGTTGTGCTAGGCGAGCTTGGAGGTTGGCTTTCACAGACTGAACAACTCGTAGTTTATTCTCTACTGTCAAACGTTCAATCTCATTGGAGATCAGTTCAGAAGTGAGATTCTGGCTAAGGGAGTCAGATGCAATTCTGCTAGGAGAAATAGCAGGATTTCCAGGTGAGAGACGAGCTAGTTCTTTAGTGTACAAAGCCCGGACATCTCCCTGGTTCTCAAGCAGTGTAATCACAGTGGGATGGTTTTCTGTAAAGCGCAAACGAGCATCGATAAGTTGCGTTCCTAAGTCTGCCAATTTGGCGCGTAACTTTTGGAGTTGTTCATCTTGACCACCGCGTACAGATGCATAAGCATTGTTGAGGGTTGTGGTGGAGGTAATTTGTCGTAGGGATGCGTCGCGCGATCGCGCCCCTTGGAGTTGACCCGCTAGAGTCCGCTCCTGATCCTCCAGATTGGCTAAACTATTGACTAAACTTTTGCTTTGGTCGTCAAAGGAGATGATCCCACTGGCTTGTCTATATCTGTTTTCTACAACTTCTGCCTGTTGCAGCCGCAGTCGAGCTGTTGGTACTTCTTTTGCCAAGAAATTCCGTACGCTTGCGGCTTCTTTACGGATCTGTTCTGCACTTTCCTCAACCATTGTTTGAGAAACAGCATTGACGAGTTTTGCAGCCATAATTGGGTCTTGGGCTTGGTAGCTCAAAACCAAGATATTCGTAGCTGGGACGATTTTTACTCGCAAATCTTGACTGAATTGCTTGATTGTGGTTTGGCTTTGAGGCTCGGAAAAAACCTTCGCTAGCGATCGCTCTAAAACAGGTTGCGATTTGGCTAATTCAGCTTGATCGGCTAATGGGCTGGGGCCACCAGGTATACCCACAGGCACTTGGGTGAGGTCACGTCCCAAATCGGAAACACTTACCCTCTTATCATCAAGCATCAGTCGTGCTGATGCTTGATACATACGTGGGGCAAAAGTTAGGTAAACAACTGCACCCCCAATTACGGCAGCAAATGTAGCCAAGGCTGGCAAACTTCGCCGCTTCAAAACCGTTGGTAAGGATGAAAAGCCTTTCTCCATTACATATACCTTTGTGTCATTGGGGATTGGGAATTGGGAATTGGGGATTGGGGATTGGGAATTGGGGATTGGGGATTGGGCATTGGGAATTGGGAATTGGGGATTGGGCATTGGGAATTGGGGATTGGGGATTGGGGATTGGGCATTGGGGATTGGGCATTGGGCATTGGGCATTGGTTAATCGTCCTTTGCAGTTGCAGTTGCAGTTAACAATTGGACAAATGACTAATGACAAATGACTAATGACTATTTGGAACCTATTTTTTACCAATAAACCCAACAAGTTTGCTAATACTAGGCTCCGATACACCTACTGGCTCAGGCGAATTCAGAATTGTTGTATATAGTTTTAAGGTTTCAGAAGTAATGTGATCCCAACTATATTGAAGCTGCACGTATCTTTGTGCATTCTTAGCCATTGTTGCCATTTCCATCGGGTGATTAATTGCCCAGTCTAAGGAACTAATACAAGAGTCTAGATTTCCTGCTGTAAAAAGCATCCCTTGCCGATCACTAATTAATTGCTGGTGGGCTGGGATGTTGCTGGCCAGCACCGGTATACCTTCGCGCATCGCTTCTAACATTGCCAAAGGTAGTCCTTCCACGTCAGAAGGTAGGACAAATAACCCTGCTCCCCGAACGATTTCCCAGAGACGAGAACGTTGGAGTTCGCCTGCGAATAAGATGTTTTGATCGGTGGCAACTTTCTCTAATAGCTTTGCAGCGAAGGATTTAGTATCGCTGATACCTCCAGCTAGAACTAGTTTCCATCCAGCTGGCTTTAGAGCACGGAAGGCTTCAATTAGCAAGTCGGGACGCTTTTCTGGTACAAGTCTGCCCAAAAAGAGAATGTAGCGCCCCTTTGTCAAACCAAGGGATGCACCGTAGGCGAAGTTTGGGTCTGACGCACTGTAGCTGGCGGGAGCGTTAGGGATGTAGACTGTATCCCGTCCGTAGGTTTGGAGAAAGTAAGATTTTAGGTCTTTTGATACCACAATTAGCCCGTGGGCAAAGCGTACTGCTGCTTTTTCCCCCATCAGAATTAAGTGACTGGAAAAATTGCCCCATTTGGCGCGTTGCCAGTCTAACCCCTGACAGCTAACTACAACTTTTACAGAAGTGGTAATTTTGGGTAAACAAGTAAATAGAGATGGCCCTAGAGCATGAAAATGAACAATATCATATTGCTGGACACAAGAAGCGATCGCTCCTAGCGCTGAAGTCATAAAGGCATCAAGACCACGCAAATGCCAATCTGGTAAGGGGATGACTCGCACACCCCAATAATCATAATGGTCAAACCAAGAACAGTCGGTATAAGAAGACCGGGCGAATAAATCAACACAATGACCCTGCGCGACCATGCGAGGATACACTTCTGCACAATAATGCTCAATTCCTCCCTGTTTAGGAGGCAAACCTTTCGCACCAATGACGGCTATTTTCATGGCATCAGTTCTTTTCTCAAAATGGTTCATCTAGTCTAGTGATCAGCTAACAGCCGAGTTGCCTACCAACTCCCAACGATTTAGCATTTTGCTATAAAAACCCTGGATAATAGTGCGGGCAGCATAGGGCTGTGCAGTTCCTATACAGGAAGCACTTGGGTAATTTTCCGGATGCAGTATTACTTGGCGTAAGGCATCTGCTACACACTCTGGTGTACGGTGCTCACAAACAACTCCACTGTCAGCAGCCAACAATTTTGGGGTTTCACCACATCTAGTTGTCACTACTGGTGTCCCACTGGCCAAGGCTTCCAAAACCACCAAAGGTAGACCTTCATAAGCACTGCTAAGAGCAAAAATATTGCTGATCCGATGTAACTTTGCCAGTTCCTCTATTGCAACTGCCCCCAACATCGTCACCCGACCAGACAATCCCAACCGACCAATTTCCGCACGTATTTCCGTCGCTAACTCCCCATCACCCACTATTAAAAGATGAGTCTGCGGTTGATTCAAAGCAGCAAACCCACGTACTAGCAGCACTGGATCTTTTTGCGGATGCAGCCGACCTGCAAACAGAATAAAACGTGTTTCCTCGTCTAGACCCAGCTTGAGAGCCAGTTGACGCCGATAGGCTTGCCGTTGTGCCTGGCTCAAGGAGTAGAAAATTTCGTTGTCAAACGAATTTTTGATGTATGCAACACGGTCTTGCACCGAGGGGTAACGCTGTTTGTAAAATTCTGCTGCATCGGTATTGCATGAAAGAATTTGGCTAAATTGACGAACTAATAAACTTTCAAGAGCAAAATATGCTGCGGGAAATCTTCGCCATAGAATCGCCTTTTGCTCACCGGCAGCTTGCATCTGCGTGTGAATATCATTATGGATAAACAGAGTTTTTTCTCCATGCCAATTCCACGCTGCCAAGCTTGGTTCTAGCCGATGAAAATGCATAAAATCTGAGGACAAGCAACGTCCTAAAAGGGCAGCCGTATACTTGAGTGTGGTGGGTATCAAACTTCTAAAATTATCATTTTTCAAGGAAAATAAAGGCAGAAAGCTAATTTCTCTACCTGCAAATTCTGCTGCTTGCCACTTGAAAGTAAGTTGATTTTCGTCTCCTGTTCCTACAAGCCGCACTTCAAATTCGTTGGGTGCATATTTGATAAAGGTCTTGATTAGTGTCTGAATTCCTCCAATACTGGTGTTCCAAGGATTGAATTGGTAAAAAATTGTTAGAATCGGTTTACGCATGAAGACAACCCTGCACAACTTGCGTGCAAACACTCAGATGTATTTCTACCGTCAACAACGTGAGTTTGATAAGCAAAATAACCTTCAAACCTTTGTAAAATCTTCTTCTTTAGCGTGAGCTTAAACGCGTATTACAAAGTAGAACCCTTACTCTCAAGAAGAACTCGTAGATGCTACAGATACTTGCTTTAACTCTGAAAGAGTAACGCAGTATCCAACTGAGAGCAGCTTCTCATTAGTTAGGGTAAAGGCTTGTGGTGTGGTCAGATATCACACACTTTTTAGTCAACAAGGTTGGACTATTGAGAATAATCTCAATACATTAACTAATTGACACTAAATGTGCGATCTGAATTTAGGAATTCTTTTCAGAAAAGCCTTTCGGCTTTGAGTCGAACTCACGTTCAATAAAGACCGAGATAATCTTTGTTGTATCTACATCAGAATCTAATTACCTCTTCAATTTGTTGTATTTCTAAAGGTAGATATCAGGTGGTAAATCAAATATTCTCTGTATTCACAATAACTTTTAAATACAAACCCACAGCTAGCCTGATCCCAAGCTGCAAAACTCAAACGCTCACAAAGTTAAGCAAAACGTAAAAGGGACTGGGGAGCAGGGTTGAATTAAGTAAAAAACTATAAATGTATCTTTTTTAACTTCGACTATCCAAAAACTCTATTAGTGAGTGTTGAGCATAACCACAGGACTTACGCAACTGGCATATTATTTTAAGTTCGTAGTAAGGACTTTAGTCCTTATTTTGAGGACTAAAGTCCTCACTACAAACAATTGAGATTTTTGTGGCACTTGCGTAAGTCCTGAACTAATCTTAGTAAGCATAGTATTTATCTGTAGTTTAATTTTTATTAAATTAATTTTTAATAGATGGTAAATGTTAATAACTTTTAGATTGATTATTTTTGGCAAACTTATAGTAGAAGTTGTAATGCAAAGTATAACTATAGTAATTGGTAACAGTGGTAAAAAATTACCAATTACCAAATAGCTACTTTTAATTACACTTATCTACTGATGTGGCCGTGCTACTTAGATTTTGCTTCTAAGTTTTCTAAGCGACTTCTAAGCTCCTGATTTTGTTGTTTGAGTTGGTCAAATTCCTCACACAACTGACGCAGCGTTTGTTCTGAACCAATGTTCTTTTGTACCCTAGAAATTTCTTCTTCGGCATAGCGACGCACACGTCCATCAGCTGTTTGATCGGCTAGGGATCGCAAAATTCTCGATGCTTTGGGGGTTTCCATTTGCCCTAATCCTGCGGCTACAGCGATTTGCGTTAAAAAGAAGGTTTCCTTTGCAAGTTCTGATAATCTTTCTAAAATCCGTTGCAAATTGACCGGACTTTGACCTCCAGAAATCTTTCCCAAAGCTCGAATGGCAGCTAGACGCAAGGGTTGAGGTACACCGAGTTTGGTATATTCTATCAGCAGATTTAAAGCTACTTCCGAGGTTTTGAATTCAGCTAAGCCTGCGATCGCACCACTCCGCACTACTTCATTCCAACCCGCTTTTTCTTCTAAAACTGATTTCAGCAGCTTTAGCACCTTATCTTCCTTGGGCTTTTCTTCTAAGTTAGCAGATGCGTGGGCGAAGCCCGTCGCAGACATCGCTCCAATACTGCGAGATGCCATTGCTTCTACATAGTAGCTGGGATCGCCCTTCTGTACGAGATTTTTCATAGCTTTATAGCTTTCAGGGGTTTTGATTTGAGCAAGTGCTTCCACTACAGATCGTCGCACGATAGCATTTTTATCTTTTAACCCAGGAACTAACCCATCAAAGACTTGATCTAATTTGATTTCTGCGAGTTGTTTAGCTGCTTCTACACGCATCCCCCAGAATTGATCATTTTTCAGTGACGCAGATAATGCTTTAGTTGCTTCTAACCCACCTTTTTTAGCTAAAGCTTCCGCTGCATAGATGCGAGAAATTGGGTTGGGATCAAATGCTAACTGTGCTTTTAATTCCGGTACTGGATACTCCAAAGATACTGTTTTTAAGTAATTATTCCCAACATCAAAACTGATAAATTGGGGTTTGTTTTCTAGTGGGAAGTAGAAGCTTTGTTCGCGTTCATTCACCCGCACAGTAAAAGTCCTGAGTGCTGAATTATCTAAGTTCAGTTCAGCAGCTTCCACTGCTCTGACTTCTCCCTGAGTGCTGAGTTTGGCAGCTGAATCCTGCTGTACATAGCCAAAACCTATGGGTATTCTCAGATCAAATAAATCCTTACTACCATTTTTATCTGCTGCTGCTTGGGTTTGAGTTACTGTAACTTTTGCTAAGTTAGCATCTCCATCCCAAGAATAAGCGACTTTAAAATCGGGATGACCACCACGATAAACATATTGGTCAAAAAGAAACAATAGATTACGTCCGGTTGCTTTTTCAATTGACCTGAGTAAGTCTATTGTTTCTACGGTTTTGTGAGCATTATCTTGGATGAATGTTTGAATTGCTTGCCAAAACAATTCATCTCCTAATTCCGCCCGAATCATGTGATAAACACAAGATCCTTTTTCGTAGATGTGGCGATCGTAAAGTTCAATGGCTTCCCGGTAAACGTGCGTTACCATTGGACGGCGGTAGCGGCTGCTATCTTCACTAAGGTAACGACGAGCTTCCAATAAACGATAGTAAGCTGCTTCTTGTAGACTATATTCGTGTTCTGTCCACATCACCTCAGAGTAAGAAGCCATCCCTTCTTTAATCCAAGCATGAGACCAATGCTTAATCACCACCAAATCACCAAACCACTGGTGCGCGAGTTCGTGAACAACTAAACTTTCTGTATTGCGGTTATCTATAGCAGCACGTTCATCTAACAAGCATCTATCTGTGAGCAGAGTTGCGGAAGTATTTTCCATCCCGCCAAAGATGAAGTCATCGACACAAACTTGGGCGTATTTCGGAAAAGGGTATGGATAACCATACTTTTCACTCAAAAATTCGATCATACGGGGAGTTTTGCCCATGCTGCGTTTGGCATCTTCCTCCCGTCCCTTTTCCACGTAGTAAGTGACGGGTTTACCTTTCCACTGCTCCTGAATTTCAGCAAAGTCTCCTACTGCCAGAGTCATCAAGTAGGTAGGATGAACTTGCTGCTGTGACCAATGGTAGATTTTGTCATTACCATCTTCTGCGGTGTCAATAAGTTCGCCATTGGAAATGGCAATGAGAGGTTTGGGAACGCGGACGCGAATTTCTGAAGTAGAAAGTTGACCTGGATAGTCAAAGCAAGGAAACCAGAAGCGAGAGTCTTCGTCTTCTCCTTGAGTCCACACTTGGGTGGGCTTGTTTGGGTAGTTTTTATCTGGTTGAATAAAGTAAATACCGCGTTGTGGTTTTGCCACAGAGTAGGCGATCGCAATCAATAAGTGTTTCTCAATTTGCGTCGTCTCAGAAAGTTGGATGGAAAGCTGTTCTCCATCGTAGTCAAAATTTTGCGGCACCTTGTCAACTTGAACAGATTCGATATTCAGGTTGACAGCATCCAAAGTCAAACGCTCAATACCATTACGTATTGGCAACAGACGAATACTACAATTGCCGTGGTAGCTTTGGTTAGGGATATCCAAGCTAATATCTAGAAAAATATGCTCTACTTGTCCGGGGCGATCGGGATTGTAGTGTGGTCTTGCCCCCGGTAACTCAAAAGATTTGTGTCCGTTATTCTCTGTATCAAAATAAGACTGCGACATTGATCCTTACTGACCTACCTTGTAATCCTGAAAAGTCTGGCTGAATGTAATTAAGAACAATAGCGGTATCGGGTGTATTTCTCAAATCAACAGGGCGTATTAGGGTAAAAACTCCCTTCTGAGGTTGGGGATTTGAATCAATATCTCCCGAATTTCCGATTTTTGACAACGAGACGCTTCTCTACGAAACGCTCTGGGTGGCTTGCTTATTTGCAGCGTACGCGTCCACAGAGGAAGCCTCTGCCTTGACTTCTCTCCATATCCCTCCCATAGCTATTTTTCCTAATGTAAGCTGTTATTTTGCACTCTTTTGTCATCGGGTCAAGAGTTTCTTGCACCTCAATAAGTCTTTATTAAGTACAAATACTCCTTAGTATGCTTATAACTTAGGATAGCTTGCCGTTGTTGAACGGACTATTTTTTTTGAGATGAACAACATATCATTTGCGGATTCGCTCCTCATCCCATTGAAGTATTTTTTAGAGTAATTCCACATCGCTAGTTTGTAGGACTACTAATTTTATCAGTAAATACCGATCAATTAGTAAAAATTATTAATAAATCCGAAAACTCTACAATGACGCTTGTATAAATGTCGGTGACAACTTGAGGAAAAGAGGATAAGAAGAATGCCCGAAAATAAATCAAAGTTTTTAGTTCCTGCTGTTGCCGCTGCTGTAGTTGTGGCAGGAAGTGTAGCAGCTTATATGTATTTTAAAGGCCCATTAGGGGATAGTTCTGGCGCTCTGGACAGCGCTAAAGTGATACCTTCAACAGCATTGTTTGCAACTTATATTACCACTGATTCTCAAGCTTGGGCAAAGTTGCAGCAGTTTGGTACTCCAGAAGCGCAAAAGTTAGTGGCAAAAGGTCTGGAAGACTTCAATAAAGACATGTTCCCTGATAGTAACATTTCCTACGAAAAAGACATAAAACCTTGGGTTGGTGGTGTAATGATTGCTGTACTGCCACCAAATCCAACCAAACCAGCGCAACAGAAAGGGCCTTCTGGCGCACCTAATACACCAATAAATATACAGCAGGAACCCAATATCCTGATGGTTGTAGGTATTAAAGACAAACTAAGTGCCTTAAATTTTGCTAATAAATTAAAGTCGCAAAAAGGAGTCAAAATCCAGGAATCTGACTACCAAGGTCAAAAAATTACAGAAACTATAGAAAATGGTAAACCGACATACAGTGTTGTTTTGAATAATAGCCATGTGGTATTTTCTCCCGAAAAGCAAGCTGTAGAAAAGGCAATCGACACCTTTAAAGGGCAGCCCTCCTTTGCCAGTAAAGAAGGTGCAAGTAGCATTATTGCCAAAAGTGTGGATGTCAAAAACACGCTGGCTCAAATTTATGTCCCGGACTATGCCGGCATGGTACAGCAATTGCTAGCTCAAAGTCCGCAGGGGACAAAGTTACCGCCACAAACCCTGACGCAACTGAAGCAGGTGAAATCGATGGTGGCGGGTATTGGTGTTGATGATGCAGGAGTGCGGGTAAAAGCGATCGCCAATTTAGACCCGCAACTTAGCAAATTCCAATATCAAACGACTCCCGCGAAGATAGTAGGGCAATTTCCCACTGAGACTTTTGCTTTAGTTAGTGGACAGGGCATCAGCAGTGGCTGGCAAACGCTAGTAGAACAGTCAAAGGATTACCCGGAATTTAAGCAAGTAGTAGAACAGGCACGTGGGCAATTGAAATTGGTCAATATTGACCTAGATAAAGAGGTTTTTGGATGGATGAATGGGGAATTTGCCTTCGCTGCTATTCCATCCGATCAGGGTGTGTTGAAGAGTGTTGGTTTTGGAGGAGCTTTAGTATTTGATACTAGCGATCGCAAAACAGCAGAAGGCACCTTCACGAAATTGGATACCCTCGCCAAAACACAACAAATCAATATCGCCAAAAGAAATATCGGTGGTAAAGACGTAACTGAATGGCAAATACCCCAACAAGGAGCTTTATTAGCGCATGGTTGGCTGGATCAAGATACCTTATTTGTGGCTATTGGTGGCCCTGTTGCTGAGGCCGTTGCAGATCGCAAAAGTCAATCTCTTGACAATAGCGACACTTTCAAAAATATTACTGGTTCTTTACAAAAGCCCAACGGCGGTTATTTCTACTTAGACATGGATAAAACTTTATCCTTGGTAAATCGTTTTGCGGCACAAGGTCAACCCATTGCGCCTGAAGCCAATGCCATCCTGACTTCCATTCGTGGTCTTGGTGTTACTGCTACTAGCCCGGATAAATCCACTAGTGAATTGGAGATGTTGTTAGCTCTCAAACCAAATACTACAAAATAGGAGAATTAAGGATTAGGGATCAAATATTGAGTATTAAAAAAGAATTCAGTTCCTATATTCTTTCCAGTCCCTAATCCCGAATCTACACTTATAAAATCTGATTATTCCGAGATTCCAAGGTCTGTGTCAGTCTATCCAACGCACCAGTCAATCTTTCCTGCGCTACAAGGTTAGAGTCTGGTGGAGAATCACCAGCGACTTCTTCTTGCCTCTTGAATCGTTGTAAGGCTTGAATTACTAAAAATAAAATCAAAGCAAGGATTAGAAAGTCAACTATTGAGCCGAGAAACTTACCGATCGCGATTCCCGGCCCAATGGTGATTGTTCTCCAGTCTTTGCCACTCAAACTCACCAAGGGGTTAATTAATGGCATGATCACATCCTCTACAAAGGAGGTGATAATCTTGCCAAAAGCACTACCAATAATCACAGCGATCGCCAAGTCAACTACATTGCCTTTGAGAGCAAATTCTTGAAAATCTCTTAAAAAGCCACTTGCCCTTCTTCTTGCTCTTGCCATAATCTTGTATCGATAAGTTTGTAGTAGTCTTCTTGTAAATGACACTTACGCTCTTGCCATCTCTGCTGAGATAGATTTTGTTAAGTACCGAAATTTTACCAGTCTTGAATAAATTTCTCTGATAAAAATATATTCGATATCAGTGTGATTCTTAACAGATGTAAGTCACGTTTATCTGCAAATGTCAAGCTTCTATGCTAATCAGTAGCAAGTCAGGGCAGGCAAACTGCCGTTATCCAATTCAATTTACTTCTAGACTGACTTGCAGCAAGTATGTCATAAGTAGAAAAAGCTATTCAACGCAAACTGATTTATGACCGCTGCTGTAAACACTGCCCCTGGTTTTGCTTCCCGCTTGGTAAATGGCATATTGGCCATCAAGCCTTTGGCTAACCTAGCTAAGCATCAAGCCAGACAAATGATGATTAAACGTGCCGAGAAAATTGGCGTGCCTTGGACGCAAGAAGTCGAGACGCTACAGGCGCGTGATTGGAAAACTGATCTAGCTCAGGTACAAAATCCTCAGCTTTCCTACCCGGAATATTACTTGCGACCATTCCATGCCTACGAGGGCGGAGACCTCAGTTGGAAAGCTGCTTTTGAGTTGGAAGTTGCTGCTTGTACCGTCCACGCCGGAATCTGGCAGGATGCTGGAGCACAAGGAGATGCTAAACTACGCCAAAGTTACCACGATATCCTCAAAACGCAAATCCCTAATCAACCCCAAGATATCCTAGACTTGGCGTGCGGTGTGGGTTTAAGTACCTTTGCCCTGCAAGAAATTTATCCCCATGCCAAAATTACAGGCTTAGATTTATCTCCCTATTTCTTAGCCGTTGCCCACTACCGCGCCCAACAAAGTCAGGCTAAAATTAACTGGCTTCATGCCCAAGCTGAATCGACTGGGCTACCAGATAACTCATTTGATCTAGTCTCCATTTTCTTGATGTGCCACGAATTACCCCATTCAGCAACCCGAAAAATTTTTGCTGAAGTACGGCGTGTGCTACGTCCAGGTGGCTACTTGGCAATTATGGACATGAATCCCCAGTCTGAAGCTTACAAGAAAATGCCAGCCTACATTTTGACACTGCTCAAAAGTACTGAACCGTACTTAGATGAATATTTCGCTTTAGACATTGAGGAAGTTATTGTTCAGGCGGGTTTCCAAACTCCCACTATGACTGCTAACAGTCCCCGTCACCGCACAGTAATTGCTCAGGTGAGTGGCTAATTTCTTCTTACTACTGTGGGCAGTAATGCCCCCAATGCTGCTGCTGGGCTATTACTATTGTCGTATCCCAAATGCCCCACCTCTATTACGCTTGCTGTTGTTCTTTATTATTGGGGCAATATCTGGTTTCTGTGCTCTTAGTATCGAATGGATTTTTGAAACTGTATTCAACTGGCTTGTAAACTGGCAGCAAATTCAGGGATGTTTGGCAACAAGGGGCTGCACATCTGGGCTTGTTGGTGTAGCCTTACGGCAGCTTGTAGAAATAGGGCCAATTGAAGAAGGTTGCAAGTTGATGGGGGTTATTGTCCCAACCTGCTATCTGCAACGTAGGTATCGATTACTTCCTGCTACCATTTTCCTCTTCACCATAGCTGTTGCTCTCGGATTCACCGCCCAAGAGAACTGCATTTACATTTTCCACGGCACTGCATCAATTCTTGACCGTAGTATCGGCACGCCAGTCCACGCCATGTTTTCTGCCCCTTGGGGGTATGCCCTGGCAATATATATTTCTTCCACCATCCGCTTACATCGAGACAGGAAGCTTGTTCCTTGGGCTTGGCTTAATGCTGTAATCTGTCATGCCCTAATCAATGTCTTATCTGGTGCTTGGCGTTACTCACCACCCCTACATTACCTTAGCTATGGTTTATTTCCGTTGCTGTTGTGGATGTTTTGGCGACTGGAGCAATTACTGCGAAGAGTACAAGGCAAAACCCCTATCATCTTGATCTCAGGTTACACACCCCAGCATTGTTACTGGCAGAAGGGTTTAGTGCTGTTTGCCCTTATACTGGGTGGAAATGCTATTTTTGGGCTGTTTATCCTAGCAAGACAACTTAGCCCTTTGCATTGGTCGCAGATTTTAGACACTGAGATAATATGGTTTGCACTTAGACAAGTTTCGCAAAATCTTGTTTTCGGAATTTTAGCCTGGGTAGTTTATCGTTATTTGCGACATTCAGCATGTCGTCGATATTTTTAAAATATGATTTAGAAAAATGCTAGAGGGTTTTTATGCAAACAACTCCAGTGCGTTGGACGACTGCTGACTTACAGCTATTTGCAGGCGATCGCAGAAATCGCTATGAGATTATTGGTGGAGAATTTTTTTGTTTGAAACTAGCATACTGAAGCAATTAAATACTACTAAGTAATAAGTAATGGTAAAAATAATTACCAATTACGAATTACTTAAACTTTTGCCAAAACAGGCTCATTTATTACGTTATTGACTAAGTTGGATTCTGACTCAGTACAGTAGATTTCGCAGGAGTTATTAGGACTTTCGATCAGTTTAACTTTATAGAGCATAGCTCCTAATTCCTGGATAGGCGATCGCAGTAAATTACTAATGTAAAGTGCGATATTCTCAGCAGTGGGAACGACTTGGGCAAAGTAAGCAATATCTTTATTTAGAAAAGTGTGATCGAATTGCTCAAGCACATGACCTTCTACCGCCTGATTCAGAGCACCTAAATCAACAATCATCCCAGTGCGCGAATCAATTTGCCCTTTCACAGTGACTTCTAAATGGTAATTGTGTCCGTGACCGTGGGGACGAGCACACTTGCCGTAAATCTCAGTGTTTTCTTCATCACTGAACTGAGGATGAGCCAGCCGATGAGCGGCGCTAAAATGAGTGCTGATGGTGAGGTAGGATTCCATTCCGTTTCCCATATAATCTGCCCAAAGTTGAGGATGTTCAAATAACTGCACACGAACTAGAGGCAAGTGAGGTGTTAGCCTTTGCCAGATAATTCGTGCAATATTCTCAGTTGTGGGCAGAGTTTGCTGAAATTCTACCCACACATCGTTGAGATAACAGAAGTCCAATTGGCTGGTAACTTCCCGTTTAATTACGTGTTTCACGTCGGACAAGTTCAGCACCATGCCATATTTATCTAATTCCCCAGCAAGGGATATAAATAATACATAGTTATGTCCATGTCCGGGAAATCTAGAGCAAGCACCAAATTTCTCAATATTCTCGGTTTCACTTAGTTCTGGCAACCAATAGCGATGACTTGCTGAAAACTGAGCACGGCGATTAACAATGCATTGCATGAGTATACTGATAGAAAAATTTAAAATTTCTTAACCTTTTACTGCTTCCAGCATAAACTAATTTCAGCTGCTTCGCGGAGTCTCAAGTCCAAAGTCCAAAGAAATTAATCTTGACTTTTAACCCTTGACTACTAACTACTCAACCGATGCTTGGGCCTCGCAATGCAATCTTTCAGCAATGCGGAATAGTTCTAGACCTGTATGCAAATAACGATCATCGTAGCTCAAGGGAAAGTAAGCTAACTCTTCTAGGCCATCTCCAACTTGACTGAGGCTGTAGTAGAGGTGAGCTGCTGCTCTTGCTAAACTAGGAGGATTCGGCAGAGAGCGAAGAGTCATTTGTGCCTGCTTGAAGTCATCACGACAAGCTTGTAAGTATTCCTGAAATTCTTCTAACAACTCATCATCAAAGGGATCGGCAGCTAATTGCTCCATTTGTTCCTCTAGAGAATAAAGAATGCTACAAAGCAGGCGATTAACTGGTTGATAAACTTGTCGCAGCCATTCATCGACTTGTTCGTCAGCATCCCGTCCTGTTTGCCGTGTTGCTTTGTAACGCTTTTGAGCATAATTTGTACGCTGTTGGCGATCGCTATTTAATTTTTGATAGCTACCTCGTAATTGTTGGTCATAATTGAGACGATTATGAGTATCGCCTAAGACCTCATACGCGGCATTGATACGGATAATTCGCTCTTTATCCGCTGTTTCCTGATTACTGTCAGGATGAAATAATTTTACCAAGCGGCGATAAGCTTGCTTAATCTCCGCTTGGCTGGCATTTTGACTAACTTTGAGTGTTTCGTAGTGGTTAGAATCGACCATTGATCTAATTTATCGTTAGCTGACGCTAGCTGCTACTCTTGCCTCTAGGTCTTGGAACAATGGTGTACTTAGATATCTCTCTCCAAAACTGGGCTGAATCATCACAATTAACCGTCCTTTGTTTTCTTGACGCTGGGCAATTTGAATTGCCGCACATAATGCGGCTCCACTGGAAATACCAGATAGTAGCCCTTCTTCTCTTGCCAAACGCCGACCATAAGCGATCGCTTCTTCATCAGTGACCGTAATCACTTCATCAATTAATTTCACTTTTAGCACTTGGGGAATAAACCCAGCGCCAATTCCTTGAATTTTGTGCGGTCCAGGTCGTCCCCCAGACAAGACTGGACTATTGGCTGGTTCAACAGCGATCGCCTGAAAACTCGGCTTGCGTGTTTTAATTACTTCTGCTACACCAGTAATTGTACCACCTGTTCCAACCCCTGCCACAATTATATCAACCTGTCCATCAGTATCTTCCCAAATTTCCTCAGCTGTCGTTTCTCGATGAACTTTTGCATTAGCTGGATTACGAAACTGTTGCAACATATAAGCATTTGGCATACTGTTAACTATCTCCTGTGCCAGCCGAATTGCCCCACTCATACCTTCAGCACCTGGTGTTAGTTCTAAGCTCCATAGGCTCGCAACATTGCCCGTCGCTCCCCACTCATTGTTTCGGGCATTGTCAAAATTAATCGATAACCCTTAGCTGCTGCTGCCATTGCTAGGGCAATTCCTGTATTTCCAGAGGTAGGTTCCACCAAAATTGTCTTCCGGGGAGTTATTAGTCCCTCTTCCTCGGCGGTATTAATCATGCTTACTCCAATCCGGTCTTTAACTGATGCAGATGGATTCAGACTTTCCAGTTTCACCAAAATCTGAGCAACACACTCTTCTGCTTGGGGAATACGGTTCAATTGCACTAGGGGTGTACGACCGACAAGTTCTGTAATGTTACGAGCGATTCGCATAATTAATCCTTAGTTAATAAGTAATCGGACAGAAATATTTACACATTAGGTTTTAGGCTACATAAGGGTTTCAGGTCGAAATTTGTGTAATTAATTTTGTCTTACTACTTAGTTATAGTTAATAGACCCATCCGAAAACTCGCAAGCCAATATTTACAAGGCTTTGAGACCAGTCCTTGCAGATTCTGTTTCAACGAAGAAATCAGTGTTTGATATAGTTACTGATAGTTTAGAGCGGAAAAATACATAGAGGTTGCCCGATGCAAACACAATTTTTAATTAATACTAAGTTATTTCGGTAAGACAAAAGTTCCAATTCGCATTATTAAATATGCCAAGTAGCCTAAGTATGTTGACGGGTATCATTATGTATAATATTTTAAGTTAAGCTTTGACATCAAAAAATATTATGTAAAAATAAAATATTATAGGTTTAAGTAATAAGATTAGCGATCGCCCTTTATAAGTTATATCTCGAAAGCAATCGAATGGTATTGGACGAATTCGTTTGCAGGAAAGCTGGTTAACCGAGAAGAAATTATCAATCGTGCTTTGACTTTAATCTTATCAGGAGAATCTAGTTAATTGGCTAAACAGCGACTCGACACATTATTAGTAGAGCTAAATTTATGTTCTTCTCGCGCCTTAGCACAGAGGCTAATTCAGGCGGGGGAAGTTAGTGTTAATAACCAGGTAGTTGATAAATCTGGTACAGAAGTTGATATTTCGGCTCAAATTAAGGTTAAGGAGCGATCGCCTTTTGTTTCTAGAGGTGGTGAAAAACTCCTCAAAGCTTTGTCAGTATTTGCCATTCCTGTAGTAGAACGCATTTGTTTAGATGGGGGCATTTCTACTGGTGGTTTTACTGATTGTCTTTTGCAAGCTGGAGCAAAAAAAGTTTATGGTATTGATGTCGGTTACGGACAAGTTGACTGGCGTTTACGAAATGATGCGCGGGTGATTTTGCGCGAACGTACCAATTTGCGACAACTAAGGCCAGATGAGTTGTATGGGGAAGATGACCCTATTCCTGATTTGGCGGTGGTGGATGTATCGTTTATTTCCTTAACCAAGATTTTACCTGCTTTGTGGCAGCTAACTCAAGCTGACCGGGAAGCTGTATTGTTAGTCAAGCCACAGTTTGAAGTCGGAAAATCCCGTGTGGGTAAAAAAGGTGTTGTGCGCGATCCTAACGACCAAGCTGATGCTATTTTTCAAGTTTTACAGGCGGCTCAAGAGTTAAAATGGAAATACAAAGGCTTAACCTGGTCGCCGATTACTGGCCCTGCTGGGAATATCGAATATCTTTTATGGTTGGGAATAAATAGTGAGACACCATCGCCTGATTTAGCGGCAATTAAGCAAATAACACAATCAGCAACAGCCGATTTACGGAAAAATTAAGCAGGGCTACCGCCTGACGTTACAGTGAAGGCATAGTCTCCAAAAAAGCATTCCCAGCCGGAGGCTAGGAACAAGATAACGAATGTGGGATAAGCTTTTGCACTAAAGTTGACACGTATGGGCAAGGCTAAAGCCATGACGCACTATATTAAGACATTAAGACTCCATCTCTGCCAATTCTAACCAGCGCTCAGTTGCCACATCAATTGCTTGCTTGAGCGATTCCACCTGTTCATAGAGTTTTTGCACTTGGGTGTAACTCCCAGCATGGACATTCGTCAATGCTTTTTCGGCTTCTGCTTTCTGGGCTTCTAACTGAGCAATTTTACCTTCCAACTGTTCAAATTCTTTTTTTTCCCAATTTGATAGTCCCCGCCGCTTTTTACTCTCTACTTCTTTGGGCACAGATGCAGTTTTGTGAACTGCTACATTTTTTTGCTTTTCCTTAGTATTAGCAGCTTGTTGCTGTGCTTCTTCGGCTTTTTTATAGTCCAAATAAACTGAGTAATTACCTGGATATTGCCGGAGATTACCGCCTTCTTCAAAGGAAAAGATTGTGTCTATAGTGCGATCAAGAAAGTAGCGATCGTGAGAAACTACAATTACACACCCCGAAAAATCTTCTAAATAATCCTCTAGTACTGCCAATGTCTGTACATCTAAATCATTCGTAGGTTCATCTAAAATCAAGACATTGGGCGCACCCATGAGAACGCGTAACAGAAATAAACGGCGTTTTTCTCCACCAGAAAGTTTATGAATTGGTGCATATTGCTGATTCCCAGGAAACAGAAACCGCTCCAGCATTTGGGAAGCAGTAATTTGAGTACCATCGGTAATTTTGACAAATTCTCCTTCTTCTTTGATATAGTCAATCACGCGCTGATCTTCATTCAACGCTGTAAGTAATTCTTCAGAATGCTGGTCAAAATAACCGATATGAATCGTACCACCAATTTCCACACTACCAGAATCAGGTTTAACCCGCCCAGTAAGCATATCCATTAAAGTGGATTTACCTGCACCGTTACCGCCGATAATGCCGATGCGGTCTTCTGGACTAAATTCGTAGGTAAAATTATTGATGAGGGTACGTCCATCGTAGGCTTTAGAAACTTGATTTAGTTCAATAACTTTTTTGCCTATACGACGACCAACTGTAGATATATCAACTTTACCCTGAACTTGCTTAAACTCAGTGTCTCGCAGAGCATGAGCGCGGTCAATTCTAGCTTTTTGTTTCGTACTCCTGGCTTTTGGACCACGTTTAAGCCATTCCAATTCGCGCCGCAACACACCTTGATGTTTGCGTTGACTGCTAACGGCAGATTCTTCAGATAGAGCTTTCTTTTCGAGATAATATGAATAATTACCTGTGTAAGTATAAATGTCGCCTCGGTCAATTTCAACAATTCGATTAGTGACCCGATCCAAAAAGTAGCGATCGTGTGTTATGAGAAAAAGTGCGCCACGATAACGGTTCAAATAACTTTGTAACCATTCCACAGAAAGAGCATCAAGATGGTTTGTTGGCTCATCCATGAGTAAAACATCGGGTTCTGATAGCAGTGCTGATGCTAAAGCGATGCGCTTGCGATAGCCTCCAGATAAAGTACCTATTTTGGCGTCAAAGTCTGAAATTCCTAACTTAGTAAGGATGATTTTGGCGTTGATTTCTACTTCCCAAGAATCCGTTGCATCCATACGTTGCATCACTACAGAAAGGCGAGACATTAGTTGACTATCATCTGGATAATGAGCCAGTTTATCTGAAAGTTCTTCGTACTGACGCACCAAAGCTGTATGTTCGCCACTATCAGCGAAAACTTGCTCTAAAACTGTGTGATTTTCATCTAAATCTGGCTGCTGTGGTAAGTAGATAATTTTAGAGCCAGAGTTAACTAAAATTTGACCGCTATCAATTGTTTCTAGCCCGGCTATCATCTTTAATATGGTTGATTTGCCAGAACCATTAGTACCAATTAAACCAACTTTATCGGTAGCATCAAGACTAAAGCTAGCATCTTTGAGAATTTCTTTGATGCCAAAGTCTTTCTTCACTGATTGTAGTGTAATAATACTCATAATATTTAGTAATTAATTATTATTGGTTATTAATTCAGTAGGCAAGGCATACTCCCTACCTACTGCCAAAATCTATACAAATAAATCCAAAGGTAAATGTCCATACATTTCGTTAATTCCCCCTTCTTGGTAAGATTGGCAAGACACTAATACCCCGCGATGATGTCCGAAATAGGAATCTAGATAGCACAAGCCATTTTTACCATTTAATTTTATATAAACTGGGCCTTCCGATGTAGGTAGATTGTTGGGTGCTTCATAACCAAAAGCCAGAGAATAGGTTTTCATAGCTAAAATTCCTTCTTCTGCTGTATCAGCACAAATTCCTAAAATTTGATAATCAGAAAGGCTGGTAAGCAAAATTAAAGCATGGCGAGTTACAGCTTTTTCTGATGGCTTGAGGACAGGTGCAATGTCTAGACAGTTGAATTTATTCAGGATTTTTTTCGCTTCTTCAGCGGTGAGATTGTGATGATTAGGAGTTGACATAAACTTGGATTATTCCCTGGTTGATGTTTCTTTGGTGTCTGAGTTGGGCATAGCCCAACTTATTAATATTATTTACTCGAATCAGGGTTGATTTGAAACATTCCCTAGGTTGAAAAGGAAAGGGACGCTGCCTTTTGAGTCACCACTCATAACGAGAACTTTTGGCATCTGAGCGCCGCCAGTCTTCCAAGCTTCAATTGCTTCTTTTTGCAGAACTAACTGTCCTCCTTGGGCTTTGAGAGTCTCTGCTAATAGTCTTTGAGCTTCCGCCTTACCCTTAGCGCGATTTACCTCTGCTTGGGCTTCTTGTTCAGCTTCCCGCGCCACATAAACGGCTCTTTGTGCTCGTTGTTCAGCAATTTGTTTTTCTTCAACTGCTCTGGCAAATTCCGGTGAGAAAGCCAAGTCAACTACGCTAGTATCTAACACAATTATCCCATATTTGTCTAAGCGATCGCCTAACGCGTTATCAAAGTCTTCCTTCAATTCACTTCTTTTGGTAATTGCTTCTTCCACTGTTCTTCTAGCAGCTGCAATTTTAAATGCTTCTTGTGTCTGAGGTGCGATGATTTTTGATACAATATTTTCTAAAGTTCCTTGTTTCCTTCTGACTTGAACTACTTGTATGGGATCAAGGCGAAAATTAATCGCAAATCTAGCAGATAAATTTTGTAGATCCTTAGTAGAACTTTCTGCTGGCACCTCAAACTTTTGTACAGTCAAATCATACACATCAATTACGGAGATGAAGGGTGGTTTCAGATGAATACCTTCCAATAAAGCACCATCTCTGGCTTTACCCAAGATGCTAATCACTCCTGCTTGTCCTGGGTTGATAATAATAAAGGCATTTAGTCCAATAATCACCAATATTGCCAACACAATTCCGAAGACTGTGGTTTGCCAATTTCCTAATTGCTGATTTTTCAAGTTTTTATCTCCGTTTTTGTCCGCAGGTAAGTCCTGTATTATGTTGACACGTCAGATGCCTACCTACACATACCAAAGGCTACAAAAGTTAAAATGCTCCCTATTTTTGTGGTAATATCATTTACACGCAACTGCGAAAAGCCGTGGCTATAGTATTAAAATCTCATCGGGCATCAAGAAGGCGTAAACATTCCGCACATCCTCTCCAGCGCCTCCTTGAGTATGGACACCAGTATCGTAAACAAATTTGGCTGGCGACTACTTATTCTATTTTGAATAAATTTTTTGATTTAGCACCACCTGGATTAATTGGTATAGCGGTGGATGTAGTAGTAAAGCAGCAGAATTCCATCATTGCACAGTTAGGAGTGAAGGATGTCTTTTGGCAATTTCTGATTATTTCCTTCCTCACTGTTATTGTTTGGATACTAGAATCAATTTTTGAGTACGCCTACGCTCGACTTTGGCGAAATTTGGCCCAGAATATTCAACATGATTTGCGTTTGGATGCATACAAACATTTGCAAGAATTAGAATTGGCTTATTTTGAAGAACGCAGCACTGGCGGTTTAATGTCCATCCTCAGTGATGATATTAACCAATTAGAGCGATTTTTGGATAGTGGAGCAAATGATATCATCCAAGTTGCCACAACCGTTTTAATTATTGGTGGTGCCTTCTTTATTTTGGCTCCTAGTGTGGCATGGATGGCGATGTCGCCGATGCCATTTATCCTCTGGGGTTCGTTGGCTTATCAACGGTTGCTTGCACCTCGCTACGCTGATGTGCGGGAAAAAGTAGGTTTCCTCAACTCACGTCTGGCAAATAATATTAGCGGTATTACTACTATTAAAAGTTTTACAGCCGAATCTTATGAAGCCTCACGTTTGGAAGTAGATAGTGAAGCTTATCGCCAAAGTAATGCTAAAGCAATTAAACTTTCTGCTGCTTTTATACCCTTGATTCGGATGTTGATTTTGGTAGGGTTTACCGCATTATTATTATATGGCGGTATGGCAGCGGTTTCGGGAAAAATGTCTGTAGGAACTTACAGTGTATTAGTATTTTTAATTCAGCGTTTGCTGTGGCCTTTAACCAGATTAGGCGAAACCTTTGACCAATATCAACGAGCAATGGCTTCTACTAATCGAGTTATGGATTTGTTGGATACTCCCATCACTATTCATACAGGAAATACAGTATTACCTGTAGAAGAAGTGCGCGGTGAAGTGGAATTTAAAAATGTCTATTTTGCTTATCAAGATAGATTACCAGTAATTAAAAATCTCTCTTTAGATATTCCAGCAGGAAACACCATCGCAATTGTCGGTTCAACTGGTTCAGGTAAAAGCACTTTAGTCAAACTTTTATTACGGTTGTATGAAGTGCAAACGGGAAATATTACCATCGATGGCATTGACTTACAAAATTTGAATTTGCAAGATTTACGTCGCTGTATTGGCTTAGTCAGTCAGGATGTGTTCTTATTTCATGGCACTGTAGCAGAGAATATTGCTTATGGCAGCTTTGACGCCACCAATATAGAAATAGTGATGGCGGCTAAAGTGGCTGAGGCGCACGAATTTATTATGCACCTGCCTCAAGGTTATGAGACAATTGTCGGAGAAAGAGGACAAAAGTTATCTGGTGGACAAAGACAGCGGATTGCGATCGCTCGCGCAATATTAAAGAATCCACCCATTTTGATTTTAGATGAAGCTACCTCCGCAGTGGATAATGAAACAGAAGCCGCAATCCAGCGATCGCTCGAACGAATTACAGTTAATAGAACCACAATTGCGATCGCTCATCGTCTTTCTACCATCCGTAATGCCGATTGCATTTATGTCATGGAACATGGGAAATTAGTAGAGTCGGGAACCCATGAACAACTGTTAGATAAAAATGGTACTTACGCCAGTCTCTGGCTTGTACAGAGTGGCTTAAAATAAGTATCACCCATTCTTTGTCTCTTAATTACGAATTATTTATGATGTTTGGTAGTACCCAACCGGAAACAGGAGATAACAAGTGGCGTCGCCAGTTGGATAAATTTGTCAAAGCAAATCAGCCAGAATTGGCGGCGTTGTTTTGGGGATTATGGTTAGAAAATGGTGATAGCCAGGGTACTATAGGCATTGATTTGCAACCAACACCACATTTTGTGTATTGTCCTAAAAAGGCGATAGAGAAACTAAATACTCAAGTTGAGAATCGGCTTCAAGAAATTTTGGGAATTGTCGAAAATCATAAGCCGGAAGCAGAAGTTGTGATGATTGGTATTGGTAATGGTGAAATCAAGTTAATTCAGTTTGCACCAGAACCAGCACCACCTGATTGTTTTAAGCAATTTGCTAAAGATGTAGATGGTTTATTAGAACTACTAGAACAGCGCATGAGTGAGCAGTTGCCATAATTTCTTTTTCTCATCACTGTTTCTAAGTCAAAAAAATTGCCTCAGAAGGATCACTTCCAAGGCAAATCAACTCTCCTTGATTATTTCTTACACTCCGCGTTCCCTGCGGTTAGTTAAAGTTGCTTAACTTCCGAAACTAACTTCGACACCATATCCTTTGCGCTACCAAAGAGCATCGTAGTTTTATCTTTGTAGAACAACTCATTATCTACACCGGCAAAACCTGTACTCATCCCGCGCTTAATCACAATCGTCTGCTTTGCTCGATCTACTTCCAAAATTGGCATACCATAAATCGGGCTATTGGCATCACTACGTGCCGCTGGATTGACTACATCATTAGCCCCAATGACTAAAGCCACGTCTGCTTGCTCAAACTGGGGATTAATATCTTCCATGTCATACAACTGGGTATAAGGTACATTTGCTTCAGCCAGCAATACATTCATGTGCCCCGGCATTCTACCAGCAACGGGGTGAATGGCATACTTGACATCAACGCCCATCCGTTCTAACTGATCTGATAATTCCCGCACACTGTGTTGCGCTTGGGCAACTGCCATCCCATAACCAGGTACAATGACCACAGAACGGGCATAACCCAACATCATCGCTCCTTCTTCGGGATCGATGCTGCGAACGGTTTGATCGGTTGCAGCACCACCACTAGCAGCAGCACCGCCACCAGAGCCTGTACCAAAAGCACTGAACAGCACACTAAATAGAGAGCGGTTCATTGCTTTACACATAATTTCAGTCAGGATTAACCCAGATGCTCCCACCAGAGCACCAGCAATGATCAACATATTGTTCATCACCACGAACCCAGCCGCCGCCGCCGCCACACCTGACAAGGAGTTCAACAGCGAAATTACCACAGGCATATCACCGCCACCAATGGGGATGACGAACATCACGCCCAGCAGCAATGAAACGCCAACCACTCCCAAGAATATGGGTAAGCTATCAGGTGTGATAATTAAGTAGGCACTACCCACCACATAAGCACCCAAAAGCAACAAGTTAAATGGTTGCTGAAATGGGAATGTAATTGGGGAACCGCTGATTAAACCTTGCAATTTGGCAAAGGCGAGAAAACTACCTGTGAAGGTAACACCGCCGATTAACACATCCAACAGCATAGAAATGTTGACGTCTAGCGGTATCGGCTGAGAACTATCCAGTAACCGCCAGAATTCTGCAACAGCGACTAATGCGGAAGCAGCACCGCCTAATCCGTTGAGTAAACCCACCATTTGGGGCATTTCCGTCATTTGGACTTTGTAGGCGACGATCGCACCAATCCCCGAACCAATCGCCAAGCCTAACAATATCATCTCGTAATTCAACACATGCTGATCCAGCATTGTTGCTGCGATCGCCAACAACATCCCCACAGCCGCTATAACATTACCGTTCCGCGCTGTGGCAGGTGATCCCAGCTTTTTCAAACCCAATATGAATAACGATGCAGCGACTAAGTACGTCAGCTGAATGCCAGTTGGTAAAAAATCGCTCACGCCTTAATCTCCTTTTTCTTGAACATTTGCAGCATTCTATCTGTGACTAAAAAACCGCCCACGACGTTGATTGTCGCCAGCACTACAGCAATCAAACCGAGAATTACGGACACATTCGTGTCTCTCGCACCAGCAGCCACTATCGCTCCCAGTACCGCAATCCCAGAAATCGCGTTGGAGCCTGACATTAAGGGCGTGTGCAGAGTCGGTGGTATTTTGTTGATGACTTCAAAGCCGATAAAGGATGCTAAAACGAATACAAACAAAGCAGCAAGTAATGCTTCTGTCATGAAATAAAAACTCCTTGTGTAAATGGGGAATGGGGCATTGGGGATGGG
>NZ_JADEXR010000169.1 GCF_015206995.1 aff. Roholtiella sp. LEGE 12411
GGGCATGGGGCATGGGGCATTGGTGATTAAGTTCTTTTCTATCCTTATGCCCTATCCCCCATCCCCTATGCCCTATCCCCTATCCCCTATGCCCTATTCTTCCAGTAAACTTCTCAGCATCCAAGCTGTCTTTTCGTGTACTTGCATCCGCTGGGTTAACAAATCGGCAGTCGGTTCGTCGTTAACTTCTTCCACTACAGGAAAAATAGATCGTGCAGTTCGCACTACAGATTCTTGTCCTTCCACTAGTAAGCGAATCATTTCCGTAGCTTTAGGAACTCCAGGGGTTTCTGCAATCGAACTCAGTTTGGCATATTCACTGTAAGTTCCTGGTGCGGGATAGCCAAGCGCTCTAATCCTCTCGGCAATTAAATCAACTGCTAGAGCTAGTTCTGTATACTGTGTCTCAAACATCAAATGCAGCGTTTGGAACATCGGCCCTGTAACGTTCCAATGGAAGTTATGAGTTTTCAGATATAGTGTATAGGTGTCGGCTAGCAGGCGAGACAACCCCTCGGCAATTTTAGCCCTATTCGTTTCGTCAATGCCGATATTTACATTACTAACTGTTGCTTTAGATGACATAATTTTCTCCTAATTGAGTTATATGTAATTGTGTATTGATCATTGGGCACTATTGATTATCTGTTAATTTTTACCATGCCCCATGCCCCATGCCCCATTCTCTATGCCAGGTGCATCTTCAGAACGCTGCGGTTAGCTCTACGGACTCTGGCTAAAATGGTTTCTTTGCCTAAACGCTGGCAAGCTTCATAACGATGGCAACCAGAAAAGCCATAATACTGTCCATCTACTTCTAAGACATCGATGGGTTCTTGCTGCCCAATGTCCGCGATCGATTCCATCAAGGCTTGCACTTTATTGGCATCGTTTGTACGGGGCAACGGCCGGTGAATCTGATTTAATGGAATTTCTTGGACTCTAACCATAAAATGTTTTCCCAAGTAGTTCTATTTTGTGTATCTAATATAAATCATAGTCATTATGACTTCGTTTTGCAAGCAATATTTTGGGCAAAATAGGTAATGGTATCGTTGGAGCACTAATGCGACAAAAACACCGCACCACAAAGCAATTGAAAAATCTGCCCCAACGCCTCATTGAGGGACAGAAGACGTTTTCTACTAGAGGCTTTGCCAACGCGCTTCTCTACCAGAGGCTCCGCCAACGCTATCAGATAGGTATGCAATTTACGTTTTGGCGTTTTTCTTACACTGTACTGGCGACATTTTGCTTGTTGGGACTGACTGCTGCATCAGGCCCAGCGAGCAATACAAAGGATGTAGAACTAGAGATTGGGGTTGTACAGCGATTTGGAGAGAAACCCACAGCAAAGCTGCAACTGGAACCGACAAAAGGCGATCGCTTAAAGCTGAGGTTTAAAAAGGGTAACAAACAGCAAATCCTGGTTACAAAAGACCCCGTAAAGCTAGAAACAGTAATGCAAGCTTTACCCCAGCCAGCGGTTGAGGAAGTGGTAGTTTTGGGCAATTACCGCACCTTTGAAACTGCCGAAGACAGTGCTCAAAACTGGCGTTCTCAGGGAATAGAGGTGGAAATAGCCCAACCAGAACGCTGGCAAGTTTGGGCAAAACGGGATGTTTACAGCACACCTTTACTGCGACGCTTGCTATTTCAGAACATCCAAGCTTCTGGCAAAAAACAGACGTATATTGACACTAAAATACTGCAAAAAGTGCCGCGAGTTAGTTGGGTAGTAAATGGCAACCGTTACAGCCCGAATAATCTGGAAATTAGTAGTGATAAAAACCTGATTCGGGTAAATAAAAGCGAAAAACCTGAAAATGCTCGTCTTTATGCAGGACGGATGAACTTGCAGCCCAATGCTTACGGTACATACACTTTAGTTAACCAAGTGCCCTTAGAAACTTATTTGCGTGGAGTTGTACCTTACGAAATTGGCACAAATGCGCCAAAAGCAGCACTAGAAGCCCAAACGATTCTGGCTCGGACTTATGCCCTGCGGAATTTACGGAGATTTGCCGCAGATAATTATCAGTTGTGTGCTGATACTCACTGCCAAGTTTATTATGGGCTGAATGGAGTAACTCCTGTTACAGATCGGGCGATCGCCTCAACAAGAGGTATGGTTCTAACTTATGAAAACCAGCTAGTGGATGCTCTTTATTCTTCTACAACTGGTGGCGTTACCGCCTCCTTCAGTGATGTCTGGAATGGTGAGGATCGTGCCTATCTACGTCCAGTAGTAGATGCTCCAATAAATTTTTGGAACTTGTCTAAACAGAGTTTAGCCGATGAAAAGAATTTCCAGCAGTTTATTAATCTGCAAAAAGGATTTAATGAAAGCACCTGGAATATGTTTCGTTGGCGCAAAGAAACCCCTTTAGAAGATATTACCAAGGGCTTGCAGAAATTTTTGCAGGTGAAAAAGAATCCCTACGCCAAATTTAAGACAATTCAGGCTATGGCTATAACCAAGCGAAGTCCGAGCGGACGCATTCTTGAACTCGCTGTTAAAACTGATATCGGCACTTTTTATTTACATAAAGACGAGGTTCGTAGTGCCTTTGCTGCTCCCAGAAGTACGCTTTTTTACTTGGAACCTTTGAATAAAGGCAAACAAGATCTGTGGGGATACGCCTTTATTGGTGGTGGATTGGGACATGGAGTCGGCTTGAGCCAAACTGGCGCTCAAAATTTAGCCAAACTAGGTTGGTCGAATCCCAAAATTTTGCAATTCTACTATCCTGGTACTCAAATTAAAATTCTCAACGACAAGATTAAGTTCTAATTAAGGAGGCAGGAGGACGAAGGCAGCTTTGCAGGAGGTAATCCCCATAAATAAATTTAGGGGATTTAATAAGGACGCATTTTTCCTTGCGCTGCGCTTCTCGGAAAAATATTTTTATTTTTTTTCATAAATAAATTTAGGGGCTTTAAACCCTTTTGGCAGAGGGCAAAAATTGTATTTTCTTCCTCCTGCCTCCTGCCTCCTGCCTCCTGCCTCCTGCATAGCTGCCTTTCTTCGGTAAAAATACTCCCAGGGTAACAACTGTGTATCTCATGGAAATCAAAATCGCTATAAGAGTCAAGAGTCAAATGGGGTAGGGTTTGGTTTCTTGACTCTTGGAAAGAGTTTCAAAAAAAAGTCTCACCTTCTGGTAATGTAAGAATTTCTACTCCATCTTCAGTCACGGCTAGGGTATGCTCACATTGAGCAGAAAGTAGGCGATCGCGAGTTAAAGCAGTCCAACCATCACTAAGAACTTCGACTTCCCATGTGCCTTCGTTAATCATCGGCTCAATGGTAAACACCATCCCTGGTCTAAGACGCTTGCCTCTGCCGCGCGTTCCATAATGGGGAATATCCGGCGTAGTGTGGAAAACATTGCTGATACCGTGTCCAACGAAATCTCGCACCACAGAAAAGCCTTGTGCTTCAGCATACTCTTGAATGGCTGCACCAATGTCCCCAATACGCGCCCCTGGTTTCACCTCAGCGATGCCCAGGCTACGGCATTTCTCGGTAACATCCACTAGCTTTCTGGCTTTAGGGGAAGGCGTACCGACAAAGAATGTCTTAGATGTATCGCCGTGATAGCCCTCAACAATCAGCGTTACATCAATATTGATGATGTCACCTTCCTTCAGAATCTGCTTGGCATTAGGAATACCGTGACAAACAACCTCATTTACACTGGTGCAAATCGATTTAGGATAGCCTTTGTAGCCAAGAGGTGCGCTTTTTGCGCCGTGAGCTTGTGTCCAACGTTCGGCTTCATCATTGAGCTGGAGAGTGCTAACCCCTGGCTTCACCAATGGTTCAAGATGCTGTAGGAGTTTGGCAGCCAAGCGTCCTACATGACGCATTTTGTCTAGTTCTCGTGTAGATAAAATAATTATTGGTTCGGTTTTCATATTTAGAGAATCTTTCATAAATATATAGTTGTCCCTGTCTGTGCCGCTCTTTTGGCGGCATCAGCTACCTTCAGGGTGTACAAGCTTTCCTCTGGGGTAACGTATAAAGGAGTGTGATCAACAATATGGTCTAATACTAAACTCGTATCTTTAGCAAATAAACCCCGGCGAGCACCAACCTCGATAGGTGTTGTTTCTCCAGGCTGGATGAAAAGTCCTTTGTCCCCATCAAAAATTAACCCACCGTTTTCGCCATGAACTTCAAACTTGCGTTCTGGCTGCCAAATGGTTTCGCCTTTGCCATAGACTACTTGCGCTAGCAGTCCACTGGTAAAGCACAGTTGACTGATGCAAAAACAGGTTTGGTAGTACTCCGGTTCAATTTCCCAATATCGTTGATGACAGTTAACAGTCGAGACTTGACCAAACAAATCGGTGAGACGATGTAGGCGAGACAGCGCACCAATCAAGGGAAAGCCGAAAAGCTCATGGTTATAAGTCCACTTGCGGGGTGCGGGATACTGAGAATTGATAGTGCTGTAGCGGACATAAAACACATTGCCAATTTTTGCTAGGTGCTGCTTCAAGGCTTGATGCAATCCGCCTAAGAGTTCAATGTGTTCAACGTGGAGAAGTTTTTGTTGGGCTTTGGCTAAGGCGATCAATTCTTCAGCCTCTGCCACATCCAACGAAAGAGGATACTCTACAATTACGTGTTTACCGTTAGTAAGTGCGCCACGAGCGATCGCACCATGATCTCGATTCACAGTCGAGATTACCACCAAATCTATATCTTCGCGCTCTACTAGCTGTTGCCAAGAACTTAACGTTTCAGTTTGGTATTCTCTGGCAAAAGTTTGCGTATTTTCTGGTTTATGACCAACAATCGCGATTAGATGCGATCGCTCGTCACTCAGAAACGCCTCAGCCCGAAGCTTTGCTGCATACCCAGTACCAACCAAACCCACACGCACTTTTGCTTTTTCCAAAGCTGCCTCTGAATTATACATGATCCTTACCAGTTCTGTATTTTACAATCCCACGACTGCTAGAAAGCAAGGGATTCTTTTTTTTTATAAAGATAGTTTTTTCTCAAAACAATGTACTAAGTCGGTTTCCTTTTATAAATAAAACTTATCGGTATTAACTAACTAAATTTCATTACTAATCGGGGTCAATTTCCAGTTACATCCACTAGTTTTTCTCGTAGTATCAGAATTGAAGCAAATTTGAAGCAGCGGCTAACCCATAAGGGCAGCCCTACCTTTGCTTTAGCATAACTTATACTGCCGTTTGCAAAAGAGAGGATTACTAAATGCCAACTTACAAAGTGACACTAATCAACGAGGCCGAGGGCTTAAACGAAACAATTGACGTTAATGACGATGAGTATATTCTAGATGCTGCTGAAGAAGCTGGTCTTGATCTGCCTTACTCTTGTCGCGCTGGTGCTTGCTCTACCTGTGCCGGTAAAATCAAATCAGGTACCGTTGATCAGTCCGACCAGTCATTCTTAGACGACGATCAGATACAAGCTGGATATGTGCTGACTTGTGTCGCCTACCCAACATCTGACGCCACAATCGAAACTCACAAAGAAGAAGAACTCTACTAAAAGTTAGGCACCTCAATAATAAACCTCTTGCAAGAGTTACCGATGTTGGACAAATAAAAGCAGTGCATTCAAGGGGAAAAATCTCCCTGCATTGATGTGCATTTTCAAGCGACTTTGCAAAAAGTCTAATTTCACACTAGGCAGGAACATAATAACTTTATGTGTTCCTGCTTCATTTATATATTTCTGCTTTGTTAGAACTAAGCCCTTTCAAGGTGATTCGTAAAATAAGATTGTTTTTTCTCAGCGCTCTGTGTCTTGAAAAGTTCAGATCGCTGATTTCCGGCGCTCCGACTTTTCGCTGTGTCTGTGCGGTTCCAAGTAATTTATCTAACCGCAGAGGCGCAGAGAACACAGAGGCAAGAAATAAAAAGGGGATTTTTTGAGCCATATTTTTACCCACCTTGAAAGGGTAGTTAGTGCCTCTGTCATCGCCCTACTTCATTGGACGGTAAGTACTTTACTTATCGTCCCAATTTATTAGGAATACCTTCACAGCCACCGGGAATAGTACCTCTAGTTTTTTCACCGCCCCAGGCGCAGCAGTAGTAACGTGCAGACTCTGACATCCTTTGCACATCAGTGAAATTGGCATTTTCCACTACAGCACCGGTGTGTTCGCCAGTTTCGTAGTTTGGTGGCTGTGTGCGACTGCGTGGTGATGCGTTAGCAACTGCACCGTAAAATAGGCGAATCCCGTTGAGGTCAGCACCGCAAAGATTGGCATTATATAAGATAGTGCGGGAGAGGTTGGCTTTGACCAAATCGCAACCGTTGAGGTTAGCGCGGACAAGATTAGCTTCGCTGAGGTCAGTCCAACGTAGATCTGTAGCAGAAAGGTCTGCGGCGGCTAACATGATGCCTAAATCAATGACGCGCACACCTGCAAGGCGGTCTTCAGCGTAACCGCCAAAGCCGTTGAGAATGGCTCGACCTAAGCGAGAATCGCGTTTTAGGGGGGTCAGCAGCTTGGAACGTGAGAGAAAGCGGAGAATTTTCGCTTTACCAGTACTATCAACACTACTGAAAATGGCAGCGGTGCGTCCTTCGGCGATCGCCCTTTCTTGGGGCCAATCTTCTAATAATCCTTCTTCATCTAATACTAAATCTGAAACGCCTTGGAAATAAGAATCGATCGTCTGCTGCTGAGTGATAATATTTTGCTGAACTGTGAGTAAGTTTTGCTGAATTGTCAAGTCTTTGGAAATAACGTATTGTCGCCACGCTACATAAACGGCGATGATAGCGATGAGAATTTGTCCTAAAGCGCCAAACCATTCTGCTAAGGGGCCGACAGCTTCCCAGTTTATTTTGCGTCCCCAAAGAAGCAGGCGATCGCTTGCACCAGTAAACTTAAACAAGCCGATGATCGCTACTAATAGTGCTAAAAAGGCAACAATCAGCGTTCTCTGTTGGTGTGAAAACCACTCATTTGCTACAGAAATCAACCAAGGTAATAAAATCGCCAGGGATAACACCAAAGTCACCAGCGTTCCAAAGATGCCGATGATCGAGTTATTTAAGGCAAATCCGATAAAAGTGGTAGCGATCGCTACTAGAGTAATCAGCAATGCCCTCGGCTTCACTGTGAATTGATTGGTAGTCTCTGGCTTGAAGTTGGAACGTGCTTGTTGCAGGGCATTTGTATGTTGCGGAGATTGCAAAGACGAAATTGCCGCTAAAGCCTGTTGTGCAGCTAGCGCTTCTGAGGTTAGGTTATTCTCACCTGCACCACTGTCAAAGTCATCTGGTTGCAAGTCGTTTTCAAAGACGGGTTCTGGGCTTGGTAGATTGGGGGAGTTGGATTCAATCGTCATGCTTACTATTTTGCCCCAGCAGATTCAGTTCAACAGCTGTTTTATGTTAACCGCCACCAGGTAGGGTAAGGCAAGAGTTCAATCCCATAATCAACTAATTTTTTGGATTGAAAATAATTAACTTTCGTGCTCTTATACTGATATTTCATTTTTAAATTTTATTTTAACTATAACTATTCCCTATTCATTGATTTAAGCAGATTATCTATTAGCAACTTTGATGGGCAGGCAAAGTCATTGCCAAGGCTTGATAAGTAAATTTTGAGTAAAGCAATTGCCTTATCTGTATTTAATATGATAGTATAACCCGTACTTTATACTCAAATAAATTTATGCATCGTTAGCAAGATTTTTTTCAGAAAACAAGAAAACTAATTGATAAAAATCAGTGCATTTTGATCCGATTTTTAAATCTAAACAGGTTCTAGCATCATATTACGAGTTATACAGGTACAGCATGGTCTTTTGGCGTTGCTTGGTTGCCTCTAGCTTTATCACTTTCTTCGTATTTGGTTGTGGTGATGGGGCAAACTCATCAATAGAAAATACCAAACAAGTTGTACAAGAAAGTAATGTAGCCCAGCTGCTTGTAGAAGCAAAGGCTAGTCAGAAAGCAGAAGATTTTTTTCATCAAGGCAATAATTTGTTAGATGCACAACGTTACGAAGCTGCAATAGCAGCTTACGATCAAGCGATCGCTATTAAACCTGAGAGTCCTGAAACTTGGATTAATCGCGGTATTGCCTTAACATCTTTACAGCATTACAAAGATGCGATCGCATCCTATAACAAAGCGATCGCCATCAAACCTGACAAAGATGAAGCTTGGTATAATCGTGGCATTGCCCTAACATCTTTACGACGCTATAAAGATGCGATCGCATCTTACAACAAAGCGATCGCTATTAAACCTGATAAGTATGAAGCTTTGATAAACCGAGGTATTGCCCTCACAAAGTTGCAACGTTACAAAGAAGCTATTGCATCTTACGATCAAGCGATCGCCATCAAGCCAAATAAGCACGAAGCATATTACAACAAAGCTTGCTCTTATGCTTTACAAAATGATCTAGAATTAGCACTTGAGAATCTTAATAAGGCTATCCAGCTGGTTCCTGATAAGTACAAAAAATTAGCAAAAACTGATCCTGATTTTAATAAAGTGCGTAACGAAAAACGATTTCAGGAATTACTTCAATAGTCTGTTGTTACCACCACTAGTAATAGTAATTAGACATGAAAAAATTATTAATAACCGGAGCTAGTGGTTTTTTAGGATGGCATCTTTGCCAACTTGCCAAGCAAGAATGGGAAATTTATGGTACTTATTTTTCTCATTATTTAGATATTCCTGGCATCAAAATGCTGAAAGTTGACTTGGCAGACTTTCAAGAATTAAAGCGCATATTTAATGAGATTGAACCATCAGCAGTTATTCATACCGCAGCCCAATCACAACCTAATATTTGTCAAACTCATCCTGAAGAATCATACATAATTAATGTTACAGCATCGTGTAATATTGCTGGACTTTGCGCGGATAATTCTATTCCTTGTGGTTTTACATCAACCGACTTAGTTTTTGACGGCATAAATGCTCCCTATCGAGAAACAGACTCCGTATGTCCTGTAAACCTTTACGGTGAGCAAAAAGTCAAAGCTGAAGCAGGTATGCTAGAACGATATCCGATGACCGCAGTGTGCCGGATGCCGTTAATGTTTGGCATGGCAACACCTACAGCTAAAAGCTTTCTACAGCCATTTATCCAAACTTTAAAAGCCGAAAAAGAACTAAATTTATTTATAGATGAATTCCGCACACCAGTAAGTGGAATAACTGCGGCAAAAGGGCTGTTACTAGCATTAGAAAAAGTCAACGGCCCCATTCACTTAGGTGGAAAAGAGCGGATTTCGCGCTATGATTTTGGCAAGTTATTAGTTGAAGTATTTCAACTCCCAGCTACTGGACTTAAAGGCTGCCAACAGCAAGATGTGAAAATGGCAGCGCCAAGACCAGCAGATGTTTCTTTAGATAGTTCTCAAGCTTTTGGATTAGGGTATCAGCCTTTATCCTTGCGAGAAGAATTGCAGGAATTAGTCAACAGCCGTCGTAGGATGCCGTATCCCTACGTAAAAGCCAAGCTACGCTAGCGTCTCCTCTAGGAGAAGGGCTGTAGGGCGAACAGAACTTCCCAAAACAGAGGCGCACAGAGAGTTTATTCTAAAAAAATCCCCCCAACTTTCATTTGTACAAGGTTGGGGGGAGCAAGTTTTAATTAAACTGTATGGCTTTATGAGGAATAAGCGTCCATTGGTAGACAAGAACAAACAAAATTTCTGTCCCCAAAGGCCGCATCGATGCGACTAACAGCCGGCCAGAACTTGTGTTCACGAGTCCAAGGCGCAGGATAGGCGGCTTGTTCACGTGAATAAGGATGTTGCCATTCTCCGGTGATAAGGCTTTCGGCAGTGTGGGGTGCATTCTTCAAGACATTATCTTGGGCATCCACCTTACCTGACTCAATTTCGGCGATTTCTTGGCGAATAGAAATCAACGCATCACAAAAACGATCCAATTCTTGTTTAGATTCGCTTTCTGTCGGTTCCACCATGATTGTACCCGCCACAGGCCAGGAGACAGTGGGCGCATGAAAGCCGTAATCCATCAGACGCTTGGCGACATCATCGATTTCGATGCTCGCAGATTTTTTGAGCGATGGCGAAGCGCCTCGCAAGCTACGCAAATCTAAAATACATTCATGGGCAACTAGGCCATTTTTCCCTTTATACAAAATGGGATAGTAAGATTCAAGCCTCTTGGCAATGTAGTTAGCATTGAGAATTGCCACTTTAGTTGCTTGCGTCAAACCAGCTGCACCCATCATGACAATGTACATCCAAGAAATCACCAAGATACTGGCACTACCCCAAGGCGCAGCAGCCACAGCACCAATTTGTGAGTTTTGAGTGCTGAGTTTTGAGTGCTGAGTTTTGAGTGCTGAGTTATTATTCTCCCCCTGCTCCCCTGCTTCTCCTGCTCCCCCTGCTCCCCTGCTGCCCAGCTTAACCACAGGGTGTCCAGGGAGAAACGGTACAAGATGGGAAGCAACGCCAATTGGCCCCATACCTGGGCCACCGCCACCATGAGGGATACAGAAGGTTTTGTGCAGATTCAAGTGACAGACATCAGCGCCAATATCTCCAGGACGGCAAATCCCCACTTGGGCATTCATATTCGCCCCATCCATGTAAACTTGTCCACCGTGAGCATGGACAACAGCGCAGATTTCCTGAATTTGCTCCTCAAAAACACCGTGAGTTGAGGGATATGTCACCATCAAGGCGGCGAGTTCATTGCTATGTTTTTCTGCCTTAGCTTTCAGGTCATCTAGGTCAATGTTACCTTCTAAATCACAGGCAACTGCCACCACCTTCATCCCGCACATCACCGCACTTGCGGGGTTTGTCCCATGTGCTGACTGGGGAATTAAACAGACGTTGCGGTGTGCTTCACCACGACTTTCATGATATTGGTGAATAACTAAAAGCCCTGCGTATTCGCCCTGAGAACCAGCATTTGGTTGCAGAGAAATTCCGGTAAACCCGGTAATTTCAGCTAACCATGCCTCAAGTTGCTGAAACAGAATTTGATAACCCCGCGTTTGCGACAATGGAGCAAATGGATGAATCTTGCCAAATTCTTCCCAACTCACTGGTATCATCTCAGATGTCGCATTTAACTTCATCGTGCATGACCCTAAAGGAATCATCGATGTAGTTAGGGACAAGTCTTTACTTTCTAGCTTGTGCAGATAGCGCAATAACTCCGTTTCTGAGTGATAGCGGTTAAAGACAGGATGAGTTAGGTAACTACTTTGACGGGAGAGGGAAAGAGGAGGGGAAGTTAATTCTTCTATGGTGAAAGGTAAATCGTCTGTTCCTGCGAAAATTTGCCAGAGATCAATTAAGTCTTCTGGTGTAGTGGTTTCGTCCAGTGAGATGCCAACAGCAGTTTTGTCGAAAATCCGTAGGTTAATATTTCGTGCTTGACAAGCTTCAAGAATTGCTTCTAAGTTATGTGTTCCCAACTCCACCCGCAGCGTATCAAAGAAATATTGAGAACTTATCTTATAATCTAGGCGTTTTAACCCTTCTGCCAAGATTAAAGTTAATTGGTGGATTTTCTCGGCAATTTTCTTTAGTCCATCTGGGCCATGATAGACAGCGTACATACTTGCCATCACCGCCAGCAGCACTTGGGCTGTACAGATATTACTAGTAGCTTTATCACGGCGGATGTGTTGTTCGCGGGTTTGCAAAGCGAGACGCAATGCGGGCTTACCGAGAGCATCCTTTGATACACCTACTATTCGCCCTGGAACCTGCCGCTTATACTCTTGTTTCGTGGCAAAATATGCCGCATGGGGGCCTCCAAACCCCAATGGAATACCGAAGCGCTGGGTGCTACCTACGGCAATATCAGCGCCAAATTCACCGGGGGGTGTTAGCAAAGTTAGACTTAGGGGATCTGCTGCTACCGTCACCAATGCACCCTCAGCATGGGCTTTTTCTATAAAAGCGCGGTAGTCGTAAATAGTGCCGTCACTTGCAGGGTATTGCAGGACTGCACCGAAAATTGGTTGATCAAAATTAAATGTCTGATGGTCATCAACAATAATGTTAATGCCCAGCGGTTTAGCACGTGTTTGCAGCACGTCAATGGTTTGGGGATGACAGTCACGAGAAACAAAATAGGCATTTGCCTTATTTTTGCAAACTCCATAACTTAAGCTCATCGCCTCTGCTGCTGCTGTAGCTTCATCGAGTAGTGAAGCATTGGCAATTTCCAAACCTGTGAGGTCGACAATCATTGTTTGGAAATTCAGCAGTGCTTCCAGTCGCCCTTGGGCAATTTCTGGCTGATAAGGGGTGTATGCAGTATACCAACCAGGGTTTTCTAGGATGTTACGCCCAATTACGGGTGGGGTAATACTGTCGTAATATCCCATACCAATGAATGAGCGGCAAACCTGATTTTTGGCAGCAATTTGTTTTAACTTTGCTAGTGCTGCGTACTCACTTTGGGCTTCTGGTAACTGTAGAGTTTTATTCAACCGAATTGCCTGGGGCACTGCTTGGTCAATCAGGGCATCCAAGCTGGAAAAACCCAATACGCCCAGCATTTGCTGGATGTCATCGGAGTTAGGCCCAATGTGCCTTGGCGTAAAATCACTAAACTTTTGCTCCTTTTTGTCTAGCACTTGGCGATCGCTAGACTTAGGAATAGAGGCGTACGAGACCACGAATTAAACTCCAGACGCAACTACTTCATATTTTGCAACAAATACTCTGAAACTGGGGATTGGGCATTGGGCATTGGGCATTGGGCATTGGGCATTGGGCATTGGGGAGCTATTAGATGGGTGAATAAGAGTAATTGTTAGTTACCCCACTCCCCCACTCCCCTACTC
>NZ_JADEXR010000170.1 GCF_015206995.1 aff. Roholtiella sp. LEGE 12411
AACGCCGCACTCAATATTCAAATGGTTGGGGCATCAACCATTGGGTTAGGCGATGTAAGTCGGGCTTTGCCTGCAATTGCTGTTTGAGCCTAGAATCCCCACCATTCAATGGTGGGGAGTATGTCAATTACTGCATCTGGTTACGCTGCGATCGCCTACCTATTTTCTCAAAATCGTTCTCAAGACTAAACGAATTGCAACATTTAGCCAATAAATACCTTTATAACTTTTAGTATAGATATTCAACTCAATAGGATTTTATTGAGTTTAACTTTAAATCCTTTAAAGGGAGGCAATAAATGTCCAACTTGCCATGTATGTTCCAACAAATATACTGGAATAATCAGTATTGCTATCAGGAACAAACCAGTCAGGAATCACCTTTTGCTGTAAAACCCTCTTTTCCAAGCCGATTTGTATAGCGATATTCTCGTGAACAATTTTTGCGTTGGCAATTTCTAGCATTTTTTCTACTAAATTTTGCAGCAACTCTGCTCGAACAAATAAACTATGAGATGGATGATCACCATAACAAAACGGCACAATAATCACGAGATATCCTTTATCACTTAGTATTTTCTCCAAGCAAAATTGAATAATTTCCTGATCGTCTTTTTTTTCTTGGTTTTCCTTATCAACGCTATGAAATAGCAGACCTGCTAGCACGACTGCATCAAATTTTTGATTTTCACCAGCAAGTTCAGACAAGAAAAGTGATAAATCTTTGGCGATAAACTTTCTATTTGAATAAAGTTGTAAACATTGTTCAATAGCTAATTCACTGTGATCGACTCCGAGATAGTCACATCGAGCAGGTAGATATTTGCTTAAAGCTCCATTACCACATCCTAAATCCAATAAAGAGAACGGCTTTTCAAGAAAAGCGTTATCTAAAAAACCAGCCGCTGGTGTATATCGTGTAACATTTTCAGGCGCTTCAAAGTAAGAATAATAGTCATTTTGGAAGCGTTCTTCCTCAGATGTTTTGCGATCGGGAACCAAATTTTTCATTATAAAAATCTCAGTTTCTTAAACTAGTTTGATTACTAAAGATGCCATTACATAATATCAAGAACTTACAGCTATACATAACATTTTTAGTATAAAATGTTACTTATTTATAGACTAAAATATTCTTACTAAAAAGTAACAGACAGAACTAGCTTTCCATATACCAGCATATTTGCTGTTGTTAGTTTTAAAAATATCTTTCAAGGTAGATTATAAATTCATCCTCATGCAGGATGCCAATTAGTATTTTGCTCATTATTAATTTAGTTTTTCAAATTCACGACTAAGCTGGTTGCACCTGCTAGGCTCTCAAATCATGGACTTGCAATAGGCTCACTCAACTGTTGCCCAAAGCTCTGCCAAGCCTTAAGCTAATGTGCGTCCAATTTGCATATTCACTGCTAAAACGACCGTCATTTGTTCTTTGTCTGCGTTCACGTAGCGTCTTCCTTAGAGGAAAGCGGAGCTAGACGCCCTGGTACTGACACTACGCGTAGCTTTCTTATCCGTAGGGGTAAGTGGTAGCCTGGGACAAGCCGCTCGGCGTCTACGTTTATTTAGATAATTTATTTCTTGGAAGTCCCTAATGAGTTTTCACATGAGTGACACAGGAAAATAGCGACTTTACTTATACTCTGGGAGAGCAGTAATTACCTGAAGGGCTTCGTCACACCATGCCACCCATTCTTGTTGATAGCGAATTGCACGGCGAATAATGAGATGCATATAAAGATCCTTAGGTGCCAAGGATTCTAGATTTTTGGCAAACTGTTCGTCAAGTTTTTGTATCTGATGCGCCTTTTCGAGGTGGAGTTGTCGCCGTCGTTCAATTTCGCGCACAATCACCTCTATATCAATAAGATGTCCAGCAAGTCCTATTACACCCAAATCTTCACGGATTGTGGTTGGTTCAGTAGGTTTCATTAACCAGTTAGTTAGTTCTTTCTGCCCTTGTGTGGTTATGGAGTAGATTTTCTTATCTAGCCGTCCCGGTTGAGGAATCGCTTCATAGGTAACATTGCCCTGTTGCTCCAGTTTGCCTAGCTCAACATAGACTTGCTGCTGGCTAGCCTTCCAAAAACAACTCCCAAAGCCTTCATCAAATTCTTTAGCAACTTCATAGCCACTCAGAGGTTGGCGGGAAAGAAAAGCTAGAATCGCGTGCTTGAGAGCCATAAAAAAGACTTGACGTAATCAACAATTTAAGTCTATCATAACTTTGTATTCAAATAATTGAATACAATAAAATTAATTCAATTATTGGTGATTAATTATGGTGGCTTCTGAAATAGGGATAAAGTTGCGCCATCCGCGTGGGATTACCGTTGTCATTGCTGGCTTTGTTATGTTGATGGTGGCTGTAGTTGTTTATCACAAAATTACAAGTCGTCCATCTCAGCAAATAGTATCGGCTACTAAACCTACTATCAGGACAGTCTCGGCGCTAGGACGATTGGAGCCAGATGGTGAAGTTGTGAATGTTTTTGCCCCTACATCTATTGATGGTGCGAGAGTAGATACCCTGAAAGTGAATCACAGTCAATTTATTCGTAAGGGACAGCTAATTGCCATACTGGATACATATACCCGCCGTCAAGCAGCCCTGCAAGAAGCACAACAGCAAGTTGTGGTTGCTCAAACTCTTTTAAAGCAGGTTGAAGCTGGTGCAAAGTCGGGGCAAATTCAAGCGCAGGAACAGGTAGTGGAGCGGCTACAGGCGGAGTTGGTAACGGAAACAGCAGCGCAAGAAGCGACGATCGCTCGTGTGAAAGCAGAATTAGAGAATGGGGAACTGGAAGCTCGACGCTATCAGCAACTCTACATAGATGGGGCTGTCTCTGCTTCCTTGCGTGATACTAAGCAATTAAAGGCGGATACCGTTAGGGATAGCTTAAACGAAGCTCGTGCTGCTTTAAGCAGGATTATTCTGTCACGGCAAAAGCAGATTACAGAAGCGAAGGCGACACTAAACCAAATTGCAGAGGTGCGTCCCGTGGATGTAGAAGTGGCGCGAGCGCAAGTTGCCCAAGCAGAGACTGGGGTAGCTAGAGCAAAGGCGGAACTGGATTTGGCAGTTGTGCGATCGCCCCAAAATGGGCAGGTTTTGAAAATTCATACTCGCCCAGGAGAACTGGTAGGTAATAAAGGCATCATTAGCCTGGGACAGACTCAAAAAATGGTTGCAGTAGCAGAAATCTATGAACTAGATATTAGCCGAGTCCGGGTTGGTCAATCTGCAACGATCACCAGTAAGAATAATGCCTTTGCAGATGTGTTACATGGCAAGGTGTTTGAAGTTGGGCTAGAAGTCGGTAAAAAGGATGTGTTAAACACCGATCCAGCAGCGCAATTTGATGCGCGAGTTGTGGAAGTGAAAGTCCATTTAGATCCAAAATCTAGCCGCAAGGTTTCTGGTTTAACGAATTTAAGCGTTCAAATGGAAATTAATGTCCAATCTTAAGGAGGGCATGATGACGACAATTATCCATCCTCAGCCTGAATCTAATAAAGCCAAGAAAAAGAAAAAACCACTTTTTCTATCGTGGTTGCAGTTGCGGAAAGAGCGATCGCGCTTGATGGTTGCGATCGCGGGGATTAGTTTTGCCAATGTGCTGATGTTTCTGCAATTGGGTTTTAGAGGAGCTTTGTTTAGCAGTGCAGTAGAATTTCACCATAGTTTGAATGGCGAAATCGTGATGCTGAGTGGCCGCTATCGATCGCTCATTTCCCTAGATCGCTTTACTGAAAGACGATTATATCAGTCACTAGGAGTAGATGGAGTGCAATCGGTAAGTCCGATTTATCTCGATTTTATTCAGTGGCGCAATCCTTACAACAAAGAAATCTGGAATATTTTTGCGATCGGTATTAATCCAGAACATCAGGTAATGAACTTACCCGGTGTGCAAGCCTACCGTAAACAACTGAGAACACCGGATACAGCTCTCTTTAATGAAGGTTCCCGTCATGAGTTTGGGCCGATTGGACAAAACTTTCAAGCAGGTGAGCAAATTTCCACCGAGATAAATCAACGGCAAATTAGTGTTCGGGGATTATTTCAACTTAGTCCCACCTTTGGTATAAATTCTTATTTAGTAACTAGCGATATCAACTTCTTACGCATGGCGACATCCCGCCAATCAGGATTAATTGATGTGGGGGTAATTAAGCTCAAGCCTGGTGCTGATGTCCAAAAAGTTCTGGTAGATTTGCGATCGCGCTTACCTAATGATGTCAAAGTTTTAACCAGAGAAGATTACGCCAAAGCTGAAGTTGCTTTCTGGAATGCCAGTACACCAGTCGGCTATACCTTTGATTTAGGAGTGGTCATTGCCTTTATCGTTGGAGCCGTCATTGTTTATCAAATTCTCTACAGCGATGTCACTGAGCATTTACCAGAATACGCCACCCTCAAGGCTATGGGATTTAACGATAAATACTTACTAGTTGTTGTATTTCAAGAGTCACTCATTCTAGCAATATTAGGCTTTATTCCTGGCATCTTCATTGCTTTAACAATTTATCAAATTACTCATATTGCGACCTTGTTACCAATGGCAATGAATGTAGGACGGGTAGTATTCGTTCTCATTTTGACAACAATCATGTGTTCGTTTTCTGCCGCCATAGCAGTGCGTAAGTTACAGACAGCAGATCCCGCTGATATTTTTTAGGAGTTGATAATGACCGAATTACTTTCACTTCAGACAGTTTTAAGCGAACATTCTTTCCCCGAATCAGCCATTTCAATTTCTAATCTTAATCACTACTTTGGTCATGGTTCTCTTCGCAAACAGGTATTATTTGATATCAATTTGCAAATTGAGCGCGGTGAAATCGTAATTTTGACAGGCCCATCGGGTTCTGGAAAAACTACATTGCTGACATTAATGGGTAGTCTGCGTTCCGCTCAAGAAGGGAGTCTCAAAGTTCTGGGACATGAATTGCTTAACGCTGACAAACAACAGATGACTCTGCTTCGTCGCCATATAGGTTACATCTTTCAAGCACATAACCTACTAGGCTTTTTGAGTGTCTATCAAAATGTGGAAATGGCTTTAGAAATGCACGATATTACAGCAGAAGAAGCCGATATGCGGATCAAACACATTCTGACATCAGTTGGGCTAGAGCAACGCATTCAGTACTATCCTAGCGATCTGTCTGGTGGACAAAAACAACGCGTGGCGATCGCACGGGCTTTGGTTGGACAACCTAAACTGATCCTTGCAGATGAACCAACGGCCGCATTAGACAAACAATCAGGACGAGATGTAGTAGAAATTCTCCAAATTTTGGCAAAGGAACAGGGCTGTACAATTTTGTTAGTCACTCACGACAACCGCATTCTGGATATCGCCGATCGGATTATTTACATGGAAGATGGCCGTTTAGTTGATGGTTCCGACGTGGACACACTCGTGCATTAGGAATCGCGCAGAAATAAATTACCTAAGATGTCTCACTTCACCAGCACCCAGGCGCGTGTAGAGCCTTTGACTTTTAAAACTTGGATCTATCTGACTTTGACCATCAACCAACTTTTTGATATCTGATAAAAGGTTTGGTAGATGTGATTATGCTTTATAATGATTATCATTTTAATTTTTGGAAGTCTCTTAAACAGGGATAGAAGAATAGCAAAAAGTTGCAGTTTAGTAAATTCATAATCCTAGACCAATTTTCAACTTTCTTAATCCATTGTCAACAACAAAGGCTCCTTAGTGGAAGACTGCAACAAACTCAGTTGGAATTAGCCCTCTTTTGTAACCATGAGCAGAGAAAATAAACTCATAATTCTCAAATACTCTATAACTGATACACTATTCTTATGAGAGGTAGCTAAAGTGTCATACTTAAGTAACATCACAAGATAGTGTTCGCCTAACTAATACGTTATTAACGTCTATAAACTATGCAAACTACTTCAAATTTCATCCCAGATTTTGAAAAGTTATTTAGAGAAAAATTACAACTAAATAATTGTAGGCTCAGAAAAAAAAGAAAAGAGAATAATTATGAAATAACTACTCCAGCCAAAGACATTTTTTTGATGTATTGGCACGAATTTCCAGAAATTAATTTGATATATCAAGCTGTAGGGATACGCACAGAGCAAACTGTAGTTTATGAGCGAGCCATCCGCTCCCACATTAAATTTTGTTTGAGCAGTATTCAGGATCGCCCTGTTAATAATGAACTTCAAAGTTTATCAAATTTGCAAGATGTTGGGTAAGGTTTAAAAGATAACGGGAAAGGGATTCCATGCCTTTCCCGCTCCTTCTACTTCTGCAAGAAGTCTATTCTTATACATAGTCTTCAAAAATGAGGATAGGGTGGGTAGCAGCCCACCCTAAAATATTGATTACTTGGTAGTACTTTCTACTGGTACTTCAGTAGCTGTCTTGCCAATCAACATTGCGGCATTTTCCTCGCTTTCGAGGATACCGAATTCAATTAACAACTCTTCTAACTCTTCCATCTCGATAGGTGTGGGGATGGTGAGCTTGTCGTTGCCGATGATCTTTGTGGCTAATGTCCGATATTCGTTACTTTGATTGCTGTCAGGTGCGTACTCGTTCACTGTCATGCGGCGTAATTCAGCGTGCTGCACGATGTTGTCACGAGGTACGTAGTGAATCATTTGGGTGTTCAGGCGTTTTGCCAGGGTTTCGATGAGATCGATTTCCCGGTCAACGTTACGGCTATTACAAATCAAACCACCTAAGCGCACGCCGCCAGTATGAGCATATTTGAGAACACCGCGAGCGATGTTGTTAGCTGCATACATCGCCATCATTTCACCGGAGGTAACGATGTAGATTTCTTGTGCTTTACCTTCACGGATAGGCATAGCGAAACCACCACATACAACGTCGCCCAACACGTCGTAGCTCACGAAGTCAACGTCTTTATATGCACCATTTTCTTCTAAGAAGTTGATGGCGGTGATGATACCGCGACCGGCGCAACCTACACCGGGTTCTGGGCCACCAGACTCCACACAACGTACGTCCCGAAAGCCAGTAAGCATGACTTCTTCGAGTTCTATATCTTCTACAGCGCCTCGTTCAGCAGCCAATTGAAGAACGCTGGTTTGAGCTTTACTGTGTAGCATCAAACGGGTAGAGTCAGCTTTGGGGTCGCAACCGACAATTAGGATGCGTTGACCCATTTCTGCCATAGCAGCAAGGGTATTTTGAGAGGTGGTGGACTTACCAATACCGCCTTTACCGTAGAAAGCTATTTGTCTAATTTTTTCGTCAGTCATGGTTGGTGTTTCCTACAATTGTTTTGTTGGTGGGTCTGAAGGTCGATGTGAGACGTTTACGCCTGGTAATATTGGTAGACACATAGCACTTGCTGGAGGCGATGCCTAGGCATCACAGCAAAAACAGTTAAAATCCAGAACATATTCATAGGAATATTGCAAATGCCACCAAACGCACAGTTAGATAATTTCTCCTAGGAAGCCAGCTATAGTTTGTTTCCTGTAGGATAAAGTTCGGGTGCTTGGAGTTCATGGAGAGGAACTCTATTATCTTTCGATAACAAAGCCTTTAAAACTTTGACTGAAGCATTACCGATTTGTTGTAACAGAATCCCAATAGGTTGCTCAGACCTTAAGAGTGGTTACAGTAGGAATTCCAATTTACGCAGAGTTTTTCCTTTAACCACACAACCAACCAATATTGCAATCCACTCTAAATGGTCGCTACAACTTCCTCGATTTTGCTTGTATCATTGTCGCTGAGAACTTCTAATTGCAAGCACAACCAACCGATATCCCCAAGTACTGAGCCGCTGCTGTACTGGAGTTTATTCCAAGTATTCTTTGAGAATGAATCAAATTGTGATTGATGTAGGGGAATAAATTCCAGCCCAAAGACCATAGCTACAAGATGTTGTGCTGATACCTACATCAGCAAACCTGATACTAAGGTTTGGGAAACATCTTGGTGACTTTTGACAATATGCTTAAATTCCTAGATCTTATGGAACGACACTTGCTTTTATTGAAGTTTTCGTTCCAAAAATATGCAACTACTAAAACTTAGTTCGCGGTTATAAATGGCCGCTCTCGCTTGCACTAAGTCATTACAGTTTTGAATTTCTATCTGCTTCCCAGACTATACTAAGAGTCTTTCTTCCCAGACTCAAAGAGTGATAGCATCTGGTAGGTAATGCTAGTTATGTTAGCCAACTCTTGCTGGCTTATATCCAGTCAATTTCTGATTAACTTTAAGTTATTACCAAGCTTAATATCTTGCTTCATTTGGCTTTGTGTTTTCGCTACAAAAACTATAGCGAATTGAAGTGGATTTACCAGAGCACAAGAAGCATATTAAGCTCGCTTCAGTTTTTTTGAAGCTTTTTGTGCTTTTACTTTTTTGATTCCTATAACAACCATAACATAGATATTGATAAATTATTTGACAATTTCCAAAATTCTCTGATATTTGAAATTTACTTCTATTCACAGTAAAACGTAACTAACGACTGCATTAAATATCATTTCAAAATGTATTTAAGATTGCTATATATAAAATTAATTAAGTAACAATTGCTTCAGAAACAACAGATACACAGGCATTCACTAAAGGTAATAGCGGCCCTAGTTGCTCTTGACCATTAACAGCTAAATCGCTGTGACACAAATACACTTTCTCAGATACACGAGATAGCAAATCTGCCAAAATTCTTTGTAGTCGTTGTTCTTGGGCTAATTTCTCATCTTCTGCTGTCCAAGGTTCACCTAACCTTTGTTGCAGAAAAAACGGCGCACCGAACAAAGTAGCTGCACCACCTTTTGCCCATAGAGGCGAACCAGCATCTAGCCAGAAATGCCAACGGTGAGATCGTCTACTAGAGCGGTATTGGAAAATTGTGGCTAAGGTGACGGCCTTTTTGACTACTCCAATGGGGCGTACAGGATAGGGGTTGGCGGTTATAGTACCACGGCGGAGTAGTTGAATGAATTCGCTAATAGTAGTGGTTGATGAATGGGGAGATGAGGGAGATAATTTTGAATTGGTTTGTTGTAAGCGGGTGTCAATTTCCCAGTAGTGTTGGGCAGTTTCTAGCAATTCTCGCAGTGCTGCTAGTTGGTTGTAGGGAAGATTGCTCCCATTCCACAAAAAGTGCTGAATTGCCCTGTCTAAGAGGGAAATGGGACTAGGAATCAGACGTAGTTTTTGTTGCGATCGCTGCTGTTCTAGCCATTGCAATATGTCATTATAAGCTGTGGTAGCTGCATAACCAATTCGATCCCAGCGCTCGAATACTGACACTGGCAACAAATTGGGGCGCTCAGGATGGGGTACAAAGCAGTAATCGGCAATTAACCCAGCACGTACCGGATCAATGTCAGTGGTGAGTGTTAAGTACTGAGTAGAGACGCGATTAATCGCGTCTGTAGAGGTAAGTGAGGAGTTTTCTGGTGCTTTTTGCCGTCTACTCAAAACAACGAGCATTTCGGCGACAGCATCCCGATCTACTAGGCGTCCCAAACCGGGATAAACTAGTGCCAGCATCGTTAATAAGGCGCGGATTACGGGTGAACTAATCAGGGGACGCTGGTCGTTGAGCGATTCTACTTGGATGTTTTGCTTAAGGAGGATTTCTACTAGGGTATAACGAGCGATGGCATCTAAACCAGGTGCAATAATCACCACTTGTTCTGCTTCCACTTGCCCAGATTTGATCGCATTAGCAATTAACTCTGCTGTTTGCCGTAATAGTTGGGCACGGGAGGTGGTTTGAATTAACTGCACTGCCTCTGGTAAGCTCAATAGTACTATTGGTTCTGTAATTAGTTCCACCATTGGCGTTGCTAGTCGATCTGCAAGAGACTCCGGGGGTGGCCCGGTTAAGGTTTCTATACAACAACGCCCTGCTAATCCTTCTAGATAGCTGGGATCTGCTCCCAATCCTAATCGCACTGCACCATCGGGATTGTAGCTAAATGCCCCTACTGCACCTTGATCTAGCAGTAGTTCAAACAGTTGACGTGCTACACCAGGATAATCATCTACATCATCGGCTAGTACCGCCTGATAGCGTTTAGTTAGGTGCTCTTGGTAATTGCGATCGCTTAACAAGTGCTGACTATATAGTTCGGTAATAATCCCATAAGTGAGTAATCCTCTCTCTAAACACCAGTTGCGCCAATCTAGCAGCAAAGATGCTAAGAACTCTGGTTCTAGATTTATGGCATTCTCCTGTAAGCCTTTTTGCAAAATTTGAGCAATATCTTCGCAAGGTGTACCGCTGTAAGCTGCTAATTGCAATAAATCTAGGATACGACGCACGAAACGAGACTCATTCACTCCCGCAAGGCGCAAAATTTCTTCGTCTAATTGGGAACGCCATAATTTAGTCGCCAATTCTTGCTCAGTTTCTGGACGCAATCTTACTGGAAATTGTGCTTTCAGGTTCAACGACTGAATCAGCAACGGCCAAAATAAAATAACTTCATCCTGAAAAAAACCTAGCGGTGTTTTAGCACGAACCGGATATTTGCCTAGAGTATTTGTAACAATTATGTCTCCTAGTTCTCGACGATTGTCATCATTAGCAGCTAAAACTAAAACTCCTGGTTCTGTTGGACGAAGATCCAAAAGTTTTGGTAGATGACCACTTTTTTTTTGTCCTAATTTCTTAGTATAAAATGATTCAACATATTTATTTTCTGTTTGCACCCAAATACAAAATTGCTCTACCAAGCGAGCAGTCTTACCACTGCGGCTAGTACCAACAATCCAAACTGAATGAGAAACCATAAAACTTATCCTTGTAGATTTGCTAGTGTACCTCGTGCGTTAACTTAGGGTTAAGAATCACCAAAACATGCTGGATGATTGTCTACGATGAAAATCTCTATTTTTAGCCAAAAAGTTTACCATTTCTTAGTACCTGCTTACCGTTGGTATTTACGGACACCAGAGCGTTCTCTAGATGAAGCTTACCAAGCGGCATTAAAGATTAAAGAAATAGAAAGCAAGCATTTCAATGGTAATAAAATAAACGTTGACTCAGCCATCTACAGCAATAGTGTGATGGATTATTTTGAGTCAGATCTGAAAAAGCTATTAAAAATTTCCAGGATGAGGCTTACAGAGTTTAGAGCAAGCCGTTGGTTCTTAAACGAAGAGAATCAAAAAGCAGCCAATAAAGCAGGTATAGAATATCCCAATCCTTCTTTAGTTTTGGAAAAGCTAAACTTTATTGATCAAGTCATCTCAAAATACACTATATTAGATGAGCCAATAACTTCTTCAACTTTAGTTACTAAACCCCAAGTTCTACCAGTTGAATCGGCTATTGCTCAACCGTTACAACCAAAAAAGCCAACTCCCAACTCTGATAACAAACCACGACGCAAAGCCGACACATTAGGGATTTTACCCCGTTCAATTTTAAGTACCATCACTCGTTTGCAAGTTGAATTAGATCCTAATTCTGAGGAAGATGTAGTTCAAAACTTTCGTCAGACTCAAAGAAGAACAATAATATCAATTAGATTCATCTTACTGTTAATTATAGTACCACTTTTGACTCATCAGCTAGCCAAAATTTTTGTAGTTGGGCCAGTTATTGACCATTTTAGAGGCTCTGAGGAAGCGCAAGTATTCCTCAATTTTGAGATGGAAGAAGAAGCCTTTGGACAATTACAAAGATTTGAAGAGAAAATCAAGTTTCAAAATCTAATTAGCAATGCACCTCCATTGGCTCCTGAGCAGATTGAAACTAAAATGCAAGAGAAAGCTAGCGAGATTGCTGAGGAGTTTCGTGGCGAAAGCGCCAATGCTATCAAAAATGTTTTTTCAGATATTTTTTCTGTTGGTGCTTTCATCTGGCTTTTACTAGTCAGTAAATCTTCTATTGGAGTGATTAAAGATTTCTTTGATCATATTGTCTATGGACTGAGTGATAGCGCTAAGGCATTTATTATCATTTTGTTCACTGATGTCTTCGTCGGATTTCACTCTCCTCATGGCTGGGAAGTAATTCTAGAAGGTTTGTCACGCCATTGGGGATTACCAGCTAATAGGGATTTTATATTTTTATTTATTGCTACATTTCCAGTGATTTTAGATACCATTTTCAAATATTGGATATTCCGATACTTGAACAGAATATCACCTTCGGCAGTCGCCACTTACCGTAATATGAATGAATAGTAGGAATGGGGAATGGGGAATGGGGGATTGGGGATTGGAGACTGAGTAATAATTTTCTTAATCTCTATTTTTCAAATGAAGAAGATACTTGGAGCGATCGCAATCAGTATACCTGTGATTCTGTCAGTCTTTCTGGTACGTATGCAATCTCTAGCGCATCAGGAACTCAGTCCACCAGAATGTCGTGTGAAAAAGTGGAATATAGCAGCGTCTTCTTTTAATACCCAAAATCAAGATGCATCTATTCAAAAGCTAAAAACATCACAGTTACCAGCACTAATCCAGAGATTACCAGTTACTTGTTGTCAGGATGATGCGTCTTGTATAGATGAGTTTATCTATGGGCAAGAAAACAATCAACCACCAGATAAAAAGGCATTGCTGACAGCTATTGATCATAGTCTAACATATCTGCAAACAGCTAATGCTGTTGCTGCTTATAGCGGTTATCAGTCCAGTGCAGTACACTAGGAGAGAGCAATTGTACTGATAACTGGTCGGCATGAAACCCTACTCTCTCGACTTGCGCCAGAAAATTGTTGATGCTTATGCCTGCGGTGATATTTCCCAACGAAAACTGGCGAAAAACTTTGGTGTCACCCTAAGTTTTGTGCAAAATTTACTCAAAC
>NZ_JADEXR010000171.1 GCF_015206995.1 aff. Roholtiella sp. LEGE 12411
GGGCATGGGGTATGGGGTATGGTAAAATTTCTCACAATCTCCAGTAGCCTTCCTAAATGTGCTAGCCTAGTATGGTTAACTAATCTCGCACATCCAGGAATTCGGGTGTTTCCTAATTAGAAACTACGCCTGGGTGGAGGTTTAACCCGAATAGGAGTTCAAAAATATATGCCAGTCGTTTCATTGGCTCAAATGATGGAGTCAGGCGTTCACTTTGGGCATCAAACCCGGCGGTGGAACCCGAAAATGTCTCCTTACATTTACACTTCCCGTAATGGTGTACATATCATCGATTTGGTGCAGACTGCCCAATTGATGGATAATGCTTATAACTACATGCGATCGCACGCTGAGCAAGGAAAGAAATTTCTTTTTGTCGGCACTAAGCGGCAAGCAGCCGGAATTATTGCCCAAGAAGCCAGCCGTTGTGGTTCGCACTACATTAACCAACGTTGGTTAGGTGGAATGCTGACCAACTGGGCAACCATTAAAACACGGGTAGACCGCCTGAAAGATCTAGAACGCCGGGAAGAAACTGGAGCACTAGATTTATTGCCGAAAAAAGAAGCCTCAATGCTGCGTCGGGAAATGGCGAAGCTTCAGAAATACTTGGGCGGTATTAAAACTATGCGGAAAGTGCCCGATATCGTGGTGATCGTAGACCAACGGCGGGAGTATAACGCAGTTCAGGAATGCCAAAAACTGAATATTCCCATCGTTTCCATGTTGGATACAAACTGTGACCCGGATGTAGTAGATATACCCATCCCGGCTAACGATGACGCCATCAGGTCGATTAAGCTGATAGTCGGAAAATTGGCAGACGCTATCTATGAAGGTCGTCACGGTCAACTGGATCCAGAAGAGGATTACGAAGATTATGACGGTGGTGAGTATGACGAAGACTACGACGAAACCGAGTATACTACTGACACCGTAATTCCAGACGAAGAGGAAGAATAATTAACTCAAGGGTGAAGGATGAAGGACAAAAAGCTCACAGTTCATACTTCACCCTTTGTACTTCATCACTTTTTCTCCCCCAGCGCTGAGTAAGATAGAAATACTCAACAACCGTGAGCGATTACAACTCGAGGTCAAGTTAGGAATTGAGGCAACATGGCGGAAATATCTGCAAAACTCGTCCAAGAGCTACGCCAAAAAACTGGTGCAGGCATGATGGACTGCAAGAAAGCGCTAAAAGAAACTGATGGCGACATAGAACAAGCCGCAGACTGGTTAAGAAAAAAAGGCATTGCTTCTGCGGGTAAAAAAAGCGATCGCATTGCGGCAGAAGGTTTAGTAGACACTTATATTCAGCCTGGTGGCCGGGTGGGTGTACTCATAGAAATCAACTGCCAAACTGATTTTGTTGCCCGTAACGAAGCTTTTAAAGCTCTAGTTAAGAACCTGGCTAAGCAAGCAGCGACTACTGATAGTGTTGAATCTTTATTGGCTCAACCCTACATTGAAGATAAAAATGTAACTGTAGAAGAATTCATCAAGCAAACTATTGCTACCCTGGGTGAAAACATCCAAGTGCGCCGCTTTATCAACTTTGCCTTACCAGAAGGCACACAAGGTAGAGTAGATAGTTATATTCACACTGGCGGTAGAGTTGGTGTGTTAGTTGAGTTGAATTCTCAAACAGAGTCAGTGGCTGGTAAAGAAGAGTTCCAAACCTTGGCACGGAATACCGCCATGCAAGTTGCAGCTTGCCCAAATGTTGAGTATGTGAACGTAGACCAAATCCCCGCCGAAGTCGCCCAAAGAGAGAAAGACATAGAAATGGGGCGGGATGATTTGGCGAACAAGCCACAGAATATCAAAGAAAAGATTGTTCAGGGACGAATTGAAAAACGCCTGAAAGAATTAACTTTGCTGGATCAGCCTTATATTCGCGATCAGAGTATTTCCGTAGAAGACTTGGTGAAGCAAGTGAAGGCTCAATTAGGCGAAGATATCCAAGTGCATCGCTTTATCCGTTATATTCTAGGCGAAGGCATTGAAAAGCAAGAAAGTAACTTTGCTGATGAAGTTGCTGCACAAATGGGTACTAAGTAATTTTGGTCATTAGTCATTAGTCATTAGTCATTAGTCCTTAGTTCAAATGACTAGTAACTTTTTAAGCACAGGTCAAGCGAATTACGCTGACCTGTATTTTATTAGTACTAAGTATGCCAGAGGTGATTAATTTTTAATATCTTGTATCTAAAATATAAAAACCTCTGGATGATTATTTCATAATAAATTCGTACATTTGTACCATGTAATGGTTCATCTGGACAAGAACGAGAAGATATGGCAAGAGCAATTGAGCGAATTGAGCGGGATATTGCAGGGCTGAAACAGGCAATCAGTGCGATCGCCCTAGAACTACAAAGCGCTTATACTACTTATTTAACAACTTTGGGGCAAGCTGTACGACAACAGCTAATTCTGGCGATCTATCATCTCTGTACCCAAGGGTATGCTGAAAACTTCCTAAGTTTGTCATTGAGTCAGCGGCAGCAATTACAACAAGCCATACGCAAATTGAGTCAAGAGGCAGCTGAACAGTTACTCACTTCTATTAAGAGTGAGGCAAATGAGGAAGGTGAGGAAGCAGGGGAAGCAGGGGAAGCAGACCAAAGTAATTCTTCTTTGCCACCCTCATCTCATCCCTCTGTCTCCTCCTCTTCTCCTGACCTTTCTAATCCTATAGAACTGGCAGAATGGCAACAGAACTTAGAGGAAGCCACGCAAGAGAGACTGAAACATCTTTCGCATAATGCTAACCTTTTATTACAAAAAGCTGAGATATTACCTAAAAAATTACCGGAACCGATTTTAGCAGCAGCAGCGGCGGCATCAGAAGCATCTGCTGAAGTAATGCCGGGGCCACCCAACCTATTAAATTTAGTAATTGAAATTGAAAATGAGCAGCAATCTGAAGATTCTAGCCTCACACAGATCATGGCTATTAACTTGCGGCTAGGAGAAATTGAATTTGCTGATACAGCACTCTCATCTGAGCGCAGGCAGATCCGCAACATCTTAGCTCAGCTAAGTAAGCTAGGACGGGAGTATCAAAAAAGGCAGCGTGAAAAATCCGTTGCTGAAGCTGAAGCTGCATGGCGTGCTAGCTGGTTTGAAGATTAATCAATAGTCCATAGTCTATAGTCCAAATATTGACTCTTGACTTTTGACTCTTGACTCTTGACTCTTGACTAATGACTCATGACTAATGAAAAACCAGACTGGATACGATTGCAGAAAGCCTTGACAGTAGAGGCAGAACATGGGTTTACTGACTTGCTGGGCAAACAATACCGCTTCAGTGAATTTCTCAGCCTGACTTTTGGCAAATTTCCGCTAGTCTTACCTCTAAGTGAACGTCGTCGGTGGCATGAACTAGCGGCGCAATTTGCTAACTATCCAAATCTGGGGCTGGAAGATAGACAACATTTACTAGCAGAAACTCGTAGATATCTGTATCAACTACAGCAGGAGCAGGAGCAGCAGAGCAGCACAGACGCAGAGGAGCAGAAGAGAATAAATAAATTCAAAATCTCTAATGCAACATCTCCTGTTGTTGAGCTGAGTCGGATGCTTGCTCCGAGAATTGACCAAAAACTTAGCGACTTACCGGAAATAGGTATCAGAAAAGCTGATAATTTGGCACGTCTTGGTTTGTACAGCGTGCGCGACCTGCTTTTCTACTACCCCCGCGACCACATTGACTATGCACATCAGGTAAATATCCACGAGTTGCAGGGGGGTGAGACGGTAACAATAGTAGCTACAGTGAAGCGTTGCAATTGTTTTACTAGCCCAAAGAATAAGAAATTATCAATTTTAGAATTAATACTGAAAGATAACACTGGTCAAATCAAAATTGGCCGTTTTTACGCAGGTACGCGTTTTAGTAGTCGCGCTTGGCAGGAAAGTTTAAAAGGCCGTTACCCAGTGGGTAGTATTGTGGCGGCATGTGGATTGGTGAAAGAAAGTAAATACGGCTTGACACTGGATAATCCAGAACTAGAAGTTTTAGCAAATCCAGGAGATACAATTGAGTCGCTGAATATTGGGCGAATAGTACCAATTTATACATTAACCGAGGGGATAGTAGCAAATATGGTGCGACAGGCGGTAATAGCCGTTTTACCCGCTACATCTCATCTGAAAGACCCTCTGCCAAGTGGTTTGCGACAGAAGTATAATTTGATGGAATTGAAAGACGCGATCGCTAATATCCACTTTCCTAACGATAGCGCCAGTCTGCAAGTTGCCCGTCGTCGCCTAGTCTTTGATGAATTTTTCTACCTGCAACTCGGTTTACTACAACGTCAGCAGCAAGCAAGGGCGATTCAAACTAGCGCCATTCTCGCTCCAAAAGGTCAACTTTTAGAGAAATTCCACGAAATACTGCCTTTTCAACTTACCGGCGCACAGCAACGAGTGATCAACGACATCCTTAACGACTTACAAAAACCCGTGCCGATGAATCGTCTGGTGCAAGGCGATGTCGGTTCTGGTAAAACAGTCGTCGCCGTGCTGGCTATTTTGGCAGCAATTCAATCTGGCTACCAAGCGGCGCTAATGGCTCCCACAGAGGTTTTGGCAGAACAGCATTACCGCAAGTTAGTTAGCTGGTTTAACTTGCTACATTTACCCGTAGAATTACTGACAGGTTCTACAAAAACTACCAAACGGCGACAAATTCACGCCCAGCTAGGAACAGGTGAATTACCCTTGTTAGTCGGAACTCACGCCTTGATTCAAGATCCTGTCAATTTCCAGCAATTGGGTTTGGTGGTAATTGATGAGCAGCACCGCTTTGGGGTGGAACAGCGGGCACGTTTGCAGCAAAAAGGTGAACAACCACATGTATTAACTATGACAGCTACACCTATTCCTCGAACGCTGGCATTAACGATACACGGGGATTTGGATGTGAGCCAAATTGATGAGTTACCACCAGGACGGCAAAAGATTCAGACAACAGTGCTATCAGGTCAGGAACGCACCCATGCTTATGATCTCATCCGCCGGGAAATTGTCCAAGGAAGACAAGTTTATGTGATTTTACCACTGGTAGAAGAATCAGAAAAATTGGATTTGCGATCGGCAGTGGATGAGCATCAAAAGTTACAAGAAAGCGTTTTTCCCGACTTTCAAGTGGGACTGTTACACGGTCGCATGAGTTCATCTGAGAAGGATGATGCAATTACCAAATTCCGCGACAACCAGACGCAAATTTTGGTTTCGACTACGGTTGTTGAAGTGGGTGTAGACGTGCCTAATGCAACTGTAATGCTCATTGAAAATGCGGAGCGATTTGGCTTGTCGCAACTGCACCAACTGCGGGGGCGTGTCGGTCGTGGCGCGGCTCAATCTTATTGTTTGTTGATGAGTAGTTCTAGAAGTCCTGATGCTCAACAAAGGCTGAAGGTATTGGAACAATCTCAAGATGGCTTTTTCATCTCTGAGATGGATATGCGTTTTCGTGGGCCCGGACAAGTACTAGGAACGCGTCAATCGGGAGTGCCAGATTTTACCTTGGCGAGTTTAGTTGATGATGAGGAAGTGTTACTTTTAGCGCGGCAAGCAGCGGAGAAGATAATAGAGATAGATGCAACCTTAGAGCGTTGGTATTTAATGAAAGAAGAGTTGAAGTATCGGTATGAGCGGTTGATGGGTGGGGCGATTTTGACATGATGTCGATACGTGACATACTCCCACACCGAAAGCTTGCTCTCTACGAGACGCAGACTTTACCTTGTAACGGGGCGTAGCCAATTACGAATTAGCCCCTATAAACTACATCCCGGCCCTTCAAGACCTTCAGCAAAACTGATTAATTCTAACGAATCGGGGTTTACTAGTAACTGTTTTGCTACTAGTAATCCAGCAATACTCCAAGTTTGATAAATCCGGGCTTCTTTACCAATCAGCCGACCATTATTACCATCGTAGTATTCTGGAAATTGATCCTCAAACAAACGGCTTTCAGCAATGGCGATCGCTTCTTGAGCAAGTTCTATCCGACCTGTTTTCTGTGCCGCCGCAGTGAATAACCAAAGTAAAACAGGCCAGTTACCGCCGTTATGATAAGACCAAGGGATATTTTTGGGGTCACATCCTGTAACAATCTGCCACTCTAAACCTTCCAAAGCGGGAAAGCAGATTTTAACAGGCATATAGCCAATTAAGTCTTCCCAGCGTTGAGCAAACAAATTCATGATGCTTTGAGATTCTTCTTCGCTAGCTAAAGAAGATATAATTGCCATCAAATTTCCCAAGGCAAAAAAGCGAAAATCCATCCGTCCCGGCCCCAGATTTCCCGCTAAATATCCTCCATTTTCGGGCAACCATTCGGTTAACCAACTAGGTATTGATTGTGAGTAGATATTAAATTTATTGGCAACTTCTTTACCAAACTCATCACCTTTGTAGCGATAAATTTCCCGTAATCGCTTCAGGTCTAACCAGTAATAGTTACGGATGTGATATTTTAAAGTTCCCAATCGCTGAGTGACGTTGCGGAGATAGCGATCGCCATTTCCATCTGGCAAAAGTAATTCACTAGCAGCCCTGAGAGACGCATAAAATAACACTTGAATTTCTAGAGGATGTTCGTAGACTCCCATCCGACGGTCAATCATAAACGCGCCATCGGGAACTAACATCGTGGGGTACATGGAAAACCGATGTACCAAGCAAAGATCTAGAATTAGCTTGATTCCTTCTTGAAAGTCTGGCTGACGTGCTAGAGCTAAATCACCTGTGGCCTTTTCATAAGCCCGTAGCAGCAGAATCCACCACATACAAGAATCAACTGGAGGAACACGAGCGATCGCCTGCTCACCAAAATCAGCGATCAAAAATTCCTCACTCCCACTGCATACTACTTTAAAACTTGCAGGCATTAACCCGGCTCCCGGTTCAAAGCAGTCTATCTGCTTTTCATGGCTTTGTAATTTGAGTGTTTCTATTAAAAAGTTGCGGACAATCTCTGTTTTGCCATGCATGAGGAAAACTAAGGCAGAAGGCACAAAATCGCGGAGAAAGCACTGGTCATAATTGAGTGCATTGGACTCTGGATCGTGTGCGGCTACGCTACCAATGGGTTTTCCGTGGTAATAAATTATAGAGTTTTCTAGGAGTTGCCAGGCTTCTGCTTCTAATAAATTGTTCTTGTTGATCGCGCGAGTCATAAAGCGTTTAATTCCACTACTAGTCTCGGTTCAATTGTGGAAAGCACGCCAGCCAAAATCTCAAGCTGACCAAGCTTCTCGGAAGTCAGCATAGAGAGTTAGTCCACCGTCTACAAACAAGGTTTGTCCAGTGATGTAAGCGGCTTCATCCGAAGCTAAAAAAGCTACTACTGCTGCCATTTCTTCGGAAGTACCTGCACGCCCCATTGGAATGTGACTTTCCACGATCGCCTTTTTTTCGGGGTTATCTGTCCAGTCTTGATTGATGGGCGTAATCGTGGCTCCGGGCCCAATGGCGTTTACACGAATACCCCGGTTAGCATATTCCAACGCCAGGCTTTTGGTCAGGTTTTCCATACCGCCTTTGCTAATTGAATAGCTGATATACATTGGTCGAGGAATAATTTCGTGAACGCTGGAAACATTAATAATTACCCCCGAACGGTTTTGCGACAGGAGGTGTTTAATTGTTTCACGGGCACATAGGTAAGCACCCCGGAGATTTACCGCAATCACCCGATCAAAGTCTGCTGTCGTAACTTCGTGGGATGAAGATTCTGTTTGAATACCAGCATTGTTGACGAGAATATCTACACTGCCAAATTCCTCAACCACGGCGTTGACTATTTCAATAATGTCTGATTCCTGAGAAACATCTCCTTGGACTAGAAGCGACTTCACACCACAATTTTCGATATTTCCGCAGGCTTTTTGCATTGCCATCTCTTCCGTATCAACCCCTGCTTGGGGGTCTTTGCGGTAATTAATAGCGATGTTGCACCCCTCTTGGGCAAGTCTCACAGCGATCGCTTGACCAATACCTGACGTTGCGCCTGTAATTAGGGCGCTTTTGCCCTTTAATCCTATCATGTTTGTTCCCTCGTCTGTCTGTGCTTTAACTTGCATTTAGTTACAAGCTAAGAGTTTGTCATGATTGCATCTGTAATTATTTGAAGAAAATTCTGAGCGCTAACTTTTAACGCTCAGAACATCAATGCAACTTAGCGTTAGCCCCTATTGCAAATTCGCTGGCACTTTTTCGGGAACCACCCAGTAGTAAATAGTTTTTCCTTCTACGTTCAATGTCTGCTGTGGTTTCCAATCACCCATATCGAAAGCGTGGGAGACAATCCTAGTACCGGGTTTGAGTTCTTTCAATAGCTTGGGGCGGAGCTTGAGGTTAATATCAGGCAACAGGTAGAGTGTGACTACCGTTGCATCACTAAAATCCGTATTAAACAAGTCTTGTTGAACAAACCGGACGCGATCGCTTACTCCTGCTTGCTTAGCATTTTCGTTAGCTTCTTGAATGAGTTCGGGGTTAATATCTATACCAGTTCCGCGTGTACCATACTTTTGCGCGGCTGTAACCACGATGCGCCCATCACCACTACCAAGGTCATAAAGCACATCATTTTTGCCCACTTTGGCCACTTTCAACATTGCATCTACAACTGGCTGTGGTGTTGGTACATAGGGAACATCGCCAGGGCGTTCTTGAGGTTGAGTTGTGGAAGCTGGTGTTTCAGTCGTCGGAGCCGTCGTCGAAGTAGGTACTTGTGCCCCTGCTTCAAAGTCACGCTGTTGCGTCGCACATCCCGCAACTCCTAAGCTGGTAACACTAGCTGTTGTAACCAGTAAAAGCAGAATTTTTTTGAAGCCCATGAATTTTCTCCTTTGTCTTTGTTAATAGTCAAAAGTCAAGGGTCAAGGGTCAAGAGACAGTAGTTATTTATTCTCCTTGTCCCCCACTCCCCCACTCCCCTGACTTCATGCCCTACCTTGGCGATAGTTATTCCAAAGCAGCATTGGAATACCTGCGGCTACAACTACAACCCCAACAATTGCCCCTACGCCGGTATAAACCAAGCTGGAGTAAAGCAAGTAGCCACATACGGCACAAAATAGCAAGGGAGTTAAAGGATAAAATGGCACACGAAATGGTCGTAGTATCTGGGGTTCACGCTTTCGTAATACCAGCAGCGATATGCCCGAAAGCAAGAAGAAAAACCAAAAAACTGGGGCAGTGTAATCCACCATCGTTTCAAAGCCTTTACGGGTGAACGTGCCTAAAAAAACCAGTAATAAGGCGATCGCTGCCTGCAATAGTAAGGCATAAGTAGGAGTGCTGGGGCGTTGTTGCCAGCGTCCCATAAAACCGAATAGTGAAAAATCCTGTCCTAGAGCGTAATTAGTCCGCGCTCCGGTGAAAATCGTGGCGTTGGTTGCTCCTAAAGTGGCAATTGCAATCAGTAGACTGATGAACAAGGCTCCGGGTGCGCCCCAAAGCGATCGCATTAAATCTGCGGCTACGGCTTCTGACTGTGACATGTTTGCTAATCCTAGTCCCCGCAGGTAAGCCAGATTGATTAGCAGGTAAATGGCGGTGATTATGCCAATACTCCAGAGCAGCGATCGCACGATGTTACGCTGTTTATTCTGGATTTCTGCTGAAATATAGGCTGCCTCGTTCCAGCCACCGTAGGACAGCAGTACAAACACCATTGCCAGTCCCCAAGTTCCTGATGATGCAGATTCTACAGGGACAGCAGCATTAGGGACAGCCATCAGGCCAATAATTACCACCAGCAACAAACCCAGGACTTTCGCCGCACTCAGCAAGTTTTGTGTCCACTTACCCTGCTGCAAACCGATGATGTTTAGAGCAGTTAAAAGAGCGATCGCTATGGCTGCATAAACAGAAGACGAAAGCGTGCCTAGCCGCCATATTTGAGAAGCATAGTCACCAAATACAAATGCCAATAGAGCAATAGAACCAGTTTGAATCACTGTCATCCGTGCCCAAGCAAATAAAAAGGCGACTCCTCTGCCAAAAGCCCGCTTCAGGTAATAGTAAACACCTCCAACATTGGGATAAGCCGTCGCCAATTCTGCGTAGCACAAGGCTCCTACGAGAGACACTACACCACCGAGTAGCCAGAAAAGTAGTACAGCAATATCACTACCTGCTTGAGCTGCCACCAGAGCGGGAGTTTGAAAAATCCCTGCCCCGATCACAACACCGACAATCAGCGCGATCGCATCTGGTAAGGTTAGGGATGGTTTAGGTGCTGCTGCTTCCGTTATCAATCTTTGATCAAGTAAACTGTGGTCTTTACGTCTACCCACATTGGCTCCTCACTAGTTTTGACTGTTGAGTGCTGAGTGGGAACTCTTGGCTTTGTTTCATCAGAAAACTATTCCTCTGGATAATTCAGACTTTGAAACTCACTACTCAGCACTACTTTTTGGGTTGCGGGCCTCGCCCTGGGCCACCAGCCCAAGGTGGCGGCCCTTCAGGAGAGCGAATTTGAATCGTTGAGCCATTGGCACGAGTGATGCTAAAAGCGTCGAATTCGTCCCCTTTGTTCTCTAATTCGCCTGTGACAGTAACTTTCTCACCTTGTGAAAGGCTGAGTTCGCGCCACCAACGAGGCCCAGCATCGACGATAATTTGCCCAGAGCCATCATTGAGGGTGAATTTATTACCCACAATACTTTCGACTTGCCCAGTTATGCTGATGCTTCTAGGGCGTCGTAAGTCAACAATTCTAGTAGTTTGGGCAAACACCAATTCAGAGATTGACAGCACAGGTATTATGGCTGCCATTGTTGCGATCGCTAATTTTACTAATAATCGCTGATTCATTTATGAATCTTCTCCAGTGTTAATCGTTTAATAGGTATACGTAGCCTAGAAGTTGTAGCCAACGCCTAGCAGTATTCGTTGATGTTTCAGCAGTGGCGGAAAATGCACTCATACCAACTATTACAGTCGTCAGATCCAGTAGATAAAAACTTCTCTTGATCCCAGGACTTACGCAACTGGCATATTATTTTAAGTTCGTAGTAAGGACTAAAGTCCTTACTACGAACTTAAAATTGAGCTTTTTGTGACACTTGCGTAAGTCCTGGATAGGATAAGTAAGCATGAATAATCCTTGTGAAGCATTGGTCAACAACTGAAAGTTGGTACAAGTTTTTTGAACGTGGTCTATAGGCAATAGATTTGAGAGAGCAGTAATCTATTTGCTTGAGGTGGGAGCACTAAATTTTATCTATATCTTGATCATTGAAGATAAATGTGACGTGAAAATGACATTCAAGCATTCAAAATTAAAATAAGATTACACATAATCTGGTAAATTATTTTTGTCTTCTATCTTATGCCTGATTTTGCATCTACCATTTAGTAGATTTTTTATTTTGAATCAAACTTGAACATGAAAAATGCACAATTAATAATAAAAAATTAATTCTTAGGACTAATCCGATAGCCCATACCATAGATAGTTTCAATCCAGTCTGCTGCACTTACTAACTGTAACCGTTGCCGTAGACGACGTACTAGGGTTGTCATTGCATTACTCTCTGGTTCATTTCCCCACTCCCATAATGCCTGTTCTATTTGGTCACGGCTTAAAACATGACGTGGATGGCGCATCATGTACTGTAGTAATTGAAACTCACGTGCAGATAACTCGACAATCGCCTGTCCCCGTTCCACTGTTAGGGTAGAAATGTGTAATTGCAAGTCAGCAAGCTGGAGGATTTCACCTTCCCACTGGGGCGATCTCCTGCCTAATGCTCGCACTCTTGCTAATAGCTCAAACACATCCGTAGGTTTGACGAGATAATCATCTGCTCCAGCATCTAAACCTGTAACTTTATCAATAGTGGTGTCTTTTGCTGTCAATATCAATATAGGTGCTGTTTTACCGGCTTGCCGATATTGACGACACAAATCCAAGCCGCTAATTTCCGGCAGCATCCAGTCCAAAATCAATAGGTCGTAGTCCCTTTGAGAGATAACCCACTGAGCGATCGCCCCATTTTCTACACCATCTACAATATGTCCAGCTTGCGACAATGCTGTTTGTATAGGCTCTAATTGTGCCAGATCGTCTTCTACCAAAAGTATTCGCATCATTAACTTATCTTGTTTTTTCTAACATTTAGAGTAGAATATCTGACTCAGTAATGCTTCTTCCAGCAGTGAGATTTTCAACGAATTAGAAGATTATAATGCTTTTAAATCTGCCGAAATCGTATCTTAATCTTAGGGAAAAATACTACTATCCTAAATTTTGGACATAACAAATTAGCTCATGATATTACTCTAGATAGAGAGCAAATTTAAGAACAAGATGTTTCTTACTGACGATCTAGGCTGCGATGCCTTAAACCTCTAATTAATTACAGTGGATTCGACAATGATTTAGCAAACCCGATAATTTGGGGTTTTCATAAATTACCAAATCACATCCTTGAAATAAACTAAAATCCTTATCTAGCCATAGGACTAATATTTGATTTTTGAAAACAATTCAGCTTTATTACTTCTTCCCCATTCCCCATTCCCCATTC